>JAFZFZ010000079.1 GCA_017557005.1 Bacteroidaceae bacterium
AGGAGTAGTGCGCTTGCCTTCGCTATTTGCAATTACTACAGGTTCGTTACCTTCAAATACAGCAACACATGAGTTGGTTGTACCTAAGTCAATACCAATAATCTTTCCCATTTTCTTATTCTTTTTTAATTGTTAATATTCAAAACTTGATTTCGCAAGGCTTTGTTCGGCGGTTAATCTTTTTTAGTGCCCGAAGCCTTACGCCGATATATACGACAAACGGCATGCCAAAAGAAATAATTAAAATTTGATCCTTAATATTTGACAATTATATGACATATATTGTGTCATGATGGCAGAAAAAACTTTTTTCTTCTGCCAATAGTGTACAATTCAGAAAAAGTACGTAACTTTGCCTAGAATGCGAAGCTATACTGCACTCACTATGAAAAATAGGGGACAAACTCCCAATTTCTCGCTCGTTTGCTTGTAGCTTTGAAGACTGAATCATAAAACATCATATATATAATAGGTATGGCAAAAAAAGAAGAAACACCAACCAACCCTATGGCCGACAAGCTGAAAGCCTTGCAGGCCGCCATGGACAAGATAGAGAAGGACTTCGGTAAGGGGTCAATCATGAAATTGGGCGATGATAAAGTAGAGGAAATAGAAGTTATCCCCACAGGTTCAATCAGCCTGAACGCAGCTCTTGGCGTAGGCGGTTATCCCCGTGGACGTGTCATCGAAATCTATGGCCCCGAATCATCAGGTAAGACCACCTTGGCTATCCATGCCATTGCAGAAGCACAAAAGAATGGTGGTATTGCCGCCATCATCGACGCCGAGCATGCTTTCGACCGTTTCTATGCACAGAAGTTGGGCGTAGACACCGACAATCTGCTCATTGCACAACCCGACAATGGCGAACAGGCTCTCGACATCGCCGAACAGCTTATACGCTCATCTGCAGTAGACCTCGTAGTGGTCGACTCAGTAGCAGCTCTTACCCCGAAAGCCGAAATTGAGGGCGATATGGGCGACAACAAAGTAGGTTTGCAAGCCCGACTCATGAGCCAGGCTTTGCGTAAGCTCACCGCCACCATTGCAAAGACAAACACAACATGTATCTTCATCAACCAATTGCGTGAGAAGATTGGTGTAATGTTTGGAAATCCCGAAACCACAACCGGTGGTAATGCGCTCAAGTTCTATGCTTCAATCCGTATCGATATCCGCAAGTCGGGTGCTCCTATCAAGGATGGCGACGAGGCTATCGGTAATCAGGTAAAGGTAAAAATCGTAAAGAACAAGGTAGCTCCTCCCTTCCGCAAGGCCGAGTTTGACATCATGTTTGGCGAAGGTATCTCAAAGGTTGGCGAAATCATCGACCTCGGTGTAGAACATGGCATCATCAAGAAGTCAGGTTCGTGGTTCTCATATGGCGATACCAAGCTCGCACAAGGCCGCGACGCTACCAAACAACTCATCCAGGACAACCCCGAGCTGATAGAAGAGCTGGAGGCTAAGATCATGGAAGTTTTGAAGAAATAATTCATTAAAAATCAATCATAATTTAACAAAGAAAGTTATGCGTTTAATCATCCAACCCAATCCCCAAAAGATGGCCGTATGGGCTGCATCACACATCGCAAAGAGAATCAACGAGTTTGCCCCCACAGCTGAGAAGCCCTTCGTTCTCGGTCTTCCCACAGGTGGCACACCCCTGGGCACCTACAAGGAGCTTATCCGTCTCTACAACGAGGGTAAGGTAAGCTTCGAGAACGTAGTGACCTTCAACATGGACGAGTACTGCAACCTTCCCGAGGATCACCCCGAGAGCTACCACTCATTCATGTGGAACAACTTCTTCAGCCATGTAAATGTAAAGAAGGAAAATGTAAATATCCTCAATGGTAACGCTGAGAACCTTGAGGCAGAGTGCGCTCGCTACGAGGAGAAGATCAAGTCATACGGTGGCATCCACCTCTTCATGGGCGGTATCGGTCCCGACGGACACATCGCATTCAACGAGCCCGGTTCATCACTCACCTCACGTACCCGTGTAAAGACTTTGACCACCGACACCATCATTGCCAACTCACGTTTCTTCGACAACGATGTGAACAAGGTTCCCAAGACAGCCGTTACCGTAGGTGTAGGCACTGTAATGGATGCTAAGGAGGTACTCATCCTTGCTAACGGTCACAACAAGGCTCAGGCTCTCTACCACGCAGTTGAGGGTGCCATCACTCAGATGTGGACCATCAGCGTACTCCAGCTCCACCCCCACGGCATCATCGTATGCGACGATGCTGCTACCGTAGAGCTCAAGGTCGGTACCGTAAACTACTTCAAGGATATCGAGAAGGACAACCTCTAAGAAGCTATGGGTTAAAAGTGCAAACATCTGCACTAATAACTTATACAAAAAAAACAAAGGAATGCCCGCCAGCAATGGTGGGCATTTCATCTTTTATACACATTATTTCGCTCAAAACGATATTTATTACAAGATGTTTGTTAACTTTGCCATAAGTTAAATTCAATTATATGGAACGCGTAACCCTGTTATCCAATGAAGCTCTGCACGACGGATGGATAGATCCCCAATATATCCCCGTCGGAAAAGATAAGTACCACATACGTAACCAACAGGCACGTCCTCCCAAGGGTGGATGGCGACACTTGCGCAGCGATGAGATAGAGCGCCTCGTCAAGACCGGCAACTCAGCCTCATCTTGGGACACCGTATGGGTAGCCGATGAGTTTGATCCCAGCATGGTGCGCGACAACAAGTTCTACGGTACCGTACGCATAGGACGCATAGGCAATGGTGCCCTGCAATACCACGACCTGCGTCTGCCCGTAGGCATTACCAACTCGAGCATACACTCGTGTGATATTGGCGACAAT
>JAFZFZ010000080.1 GCA_017557005.1 Bacteroidaceae bacterium
CGATACCACATTCTGAGCCAATGGGCGATGGTAGGCATCGGCTATGCGCTCGCCTGCCTGATTGAATCCGATACTGGCATTGACCGAAGCATTGAAGTAGAGCTCTTTGCTGGTGCGGTCTACTGACTGCTGCGCTTCGAGGATACTCTGTTCATGGGCAAGCAGGGTGGGGTTGTTGGCTTTAGCGTATGCTAGTGCCTCATCTACATCAATGCTACGTAGTTCGGGAATAGAGGGTAGCGTGAGTCTTACCTCGGTTTCTTTGTTTAATCCAAGGAATGTGGTGAGTGTGTGCATGGCCCGTTGCAGCTCGATACGGGCATTCTGCAAGGAGTTGCGGGCATTCACCGCATCGAGTCGTAGGGTGAGCAGATCGGCTTGCGAGATGGCGGCAATGGCATACTTGCGCTCTCCCACACGGCATAGGGTGTCGGTGGCGGCTGCATTGCGTGCAGCAAGGTCATAGTTGGCCTGCGCCAAAGCCAGGGAGAAGAAGTAGTCGACCACCGTACCTGAAATGCTCTCGATATTGTATATCAGTTCCTGTCGTGCCCGCTCATATTTCAGCGGCTCTATCTTGCGTTCCCAGCGATATGCATTGTAGCCAAGGAGGTTTTGTGAGTAGCCTACCTGGAAAGGTATGGCGGAGAACTGGGAGTATCGGGTATCGCCAAAATTGTACAGATAATCCAGCTCGGTATTGGCATACAGTGTGCCTCCAAGGAAGTCTACGTTCTGACGTAGCGACAGGCCACCCGAAGCTGAAAACATCTGTTGCTCACGGAAGAGGTCCATGTCGCTTTCAGAATCGTAACGTTGCGTCATGTTGCGGTAATACTGTGCAGGAATGAGGTCGAGGGTCAGCGAAGGTAACCTGTTGGCCCGGTAGCTGCGGTAAGCCCAATAGCTGGAGCGATACATATTCTTGTAGCGGAAGGCAGTCAGTGAACTGTCGGCAGCGAGTGCGATGGCATCGTCGAGTGTGAGGGTAATCTCTCTTGACTGTCCGTATGTAACTCCTGTAAAAGTATAGTATAATATAAAGAAGGGGAGTAGAATCTTCTGTTTCATAATCTGTGCACTAAAGTGATTATTGGTCTTTCTTGCTTACCATGGTGTAGATGAGTGGTATGAAAAAGAGGCTTACCAGCGTGCCGATGCTCATAGTACCTATCATGGCAATGGCCAAGGGCTTTTGCAGTTCTGATCCCATGTCGTGGGCAAAGAGCAGCGGAGCCATAGCCAAGATGGTGGTCAGCGAGGTCATGATGATAGGGCGCAGACGACGGCGGCCAGCTGTGTGCACAGCCTCCATCATGGACATTCCCGCACGACGCAACTCATCGATAGCATCGAGTTTGAGGATAGAGTCGTTGATAATGACACCACAAGTGGTTATGATACCGATGGCCGACATTAGATTGAGCGTATGACCGCACGCCATCAATAGTAGTAGAGCAAAAGCGGTGTCAATGGGTATCTCCAGTAGTACGATGAGGGGGAGAGTGAAGCTCTCGAACTGGGCACATAGGATAAAGTATATGAGCAATATGCTGACCGCAAGTACGGCCAACAGTTCGCGCATCATCTCGGCATTGCTGAAGTAGGTGCCGGAGAATCCTACACGCCAGTGCTTATCGGTATCGACAGCACGGCGCACATCACTAATTAGCAGCTCAGGATAAGGTGCGGTGGTGTATATCAAGGGGATGTATTCGCCATCCTTCCCCGCAACGATGGTAACGGGTGTCTCTGTTTGTACGGATGTGACCAATGCCGTTAGAGGTATCATCAAGCGGTTACCTGCATCATCGGTTGATCGGGATGCAACAGCGAGTTCTTGTAGTAACCTGTTGATATCCTTGTTCTCCTGTCCGATAACAATAGGAAGATACTCCTGAAATGAACGCAGGGTGCTCACATGATTGCTGCGGAAAGCGGTGCGCAAGGTGCGTTGTAGTTCTGTGTATGATACATCATATAGGAGTAGACGGTCACGATGTACGAGTAAGGTAGTCTGTAGCTGTGCAGGTGTAGGAGTTGTGGGAATACCTGTGGTCTGCTGCACCGTTTGTTCCATGGTGCGGATGGCAAGAACATCGTCAGACACACGCTTGTCTACGGCATACAGGTGTGCTTTGACGGGAGGGTCGGAGGTGGTAAAAAGGCGTTCGAAAATGGTCTCTTCGGGACTGATGGTCAGTTCTGACGTTGGGTATTGTGAAACCATATATTCTTTGATATGTCTCTCTATGGTAGCCAAACGTTCGGGCGTGCCGGCATCAATATAAATCTCAGCTTCGGTCTGTTCGAGCGGTTCGTTCTTGTCTATCAGGTAGTCTTGTTGCCCGATATAGGCCGAGTATTCTACCACCATCGTGTCCAAGGATTGTTGTAGGCAGTCGATACGTCGTAGATTCTCATCAGTGTGGATTGGCTCGTTCCATGCAATGCGTGCTATCAGTTCGTGACGGTCGATGGCTGGCATACGTTCCTTGTCTATCCATTGAAAACCGAGAATACATAGCACAAAGGAAACAACTAAGCCTGCGATACAGAATGCCTTGTGGCGGAAAGTCCAGTCGATTCCACGGTTATAGAGCGAGGTGAGGGAGTGCTTTTTGAGTTTTTGAGTTCCTGAGTTTTTGAGTTTTTTGCCACTCGGGCGGTATCGCTCTATCTGATAGTAGATGGTGGGCAACAGCAATATGCTTACCAGATAGGATGTCAACAGTCCTACGCTGACTGAGAAGGCTTCATCGAAAAACAATGCTCCCGCAATGCCGCTAATAAAAATAAGAGGTATAAATACGGCTATCGTGGTAAGTGTGGAGCTGAGCATCGGGGTAATCATCTCATGGGTACCCTTGATGCATGCATCGGCAAGGGTATAGCCCTGCTCGCGGTATTGTGTGATATTTTCAGTGACGATGATAGAGTTGTCAATCATCATGCCGACGGCCATGATGAGCCCCGATAGGGATATGATGTTGAGGGAAACCTTGCATAGGGCGAAAAAAATGAAGGTGATGATGACGGCAGCAATCATGCTGATGCCGATGATGAGCGGTGAACGTACGTTGCGCATGAAGAGGAATACCATGACGAAAATGAGTAGAAAACCCAAGATGAGATTTTCTTGCAGGTTAGAGATGGTGTAG
>JAFZFZ010000081.1 GCA_017557005.1 Bacteroidaceae bacterium
GCCGATGGTGAATTGTGCTATATCACCCGTCGCATCGACCGTACGGCAAAGGGAGAGAAGTTGGCTATGGAGGATATGTGCCAACTGACCGAACGACTGACCGAGCATAAGTATAAAGGGTCATACGAGCAGATAGCCAAGGCTATACAGCGATTCTCATCCGTTCCCAAATTGGATATGGTCAACTATTGGGAGCAAGTGGTGTTTTCGTGGATTACGGGCAATGCCGATATGCACCTAAAGAACTTCTCGCTGTATAGCAAGGAGCGGGGGAGTTACATGCTGACACCGGCCTATGATATGCTATCTACGACATTGGTCATGCCCGAGGATACTGAAGAACTGGCTCTGACACTTAACGGGAAGAAACGGAAACTAAAGAAAGCCGATTTCGTAACTGCTATGCAAGCATCAGGATTGGAGTACAAGGTAATCGAGAATATCTTCAATAAATTCCTGCGTGCCAGGGATAAGTGGCTTGAGTTTATAGATATATCTTTCGTGCCCGATGATATGAAAGAGGAATATAAGAATATTATTGAGGGTAAATTGAGTTTGTTGAATATCCTTACATAACGGCAGGCCACACGACCTGCCGTTTCTTTATATCAAAGCCTATAAGTTACTCCTCCGTGACATAATACCAAAGACCCTCCAGTTCGTCTTGTACGAACTCGATGTCAAACTCTTCGGGGTCAAACGACTTGTCTATGCCATACCATTTGAGGCGCTCTTTGTCGTCGGCAGTCTTGCGCTTCTTCTTGGAGAGTTCAAGCAGTTCGCCATAGCCCCATACACCACCACAATCTTCGGGCGGACAGGCTCCTGTACCCTTCACGACGACGATTCCGCGTGGCTCTTCGGGTGAGTATTCACGCACCCCTTTGAGCCAAAGGTCGTGTTCCCAACTATCGCCAAAGTCGTACTCATACTTGATGCGGTCGCCCTTCTCTTTGAGCAGGTCAGCAATGGTGTAGTTGTTGGTATCTCGCTTCTCGACACGACTGAAGAAGAAGCCCATCCGTTCATCCTCTTGCAGGCATGCGGTATTCTTATAGATTGTATCCTTCTGTTTGAACTCGTGAAGGTGTATGCCCTCCCAGCCCATGAGTTCATTGATGATAAATGAGAGGAACTCAAGAGTGACATTGGAAGGAACCTTGAACTCGCGCCATATGGGAAGTGGGGCATTGTTGAGTTTGATGCGCAAATGATACTCTACGCACTCATTGCCGATGAAGCATATATCAGGAAAGTCGAAAGGACTGAGTTCTTCGTCAGAATCATCATCCTCTCCACCGAATATCTTGTCACGAGCAGCTGCAAAGGGGTTCTCCTCGTCGCTCAACATGAAATCCTCGAAGGGGATATCCTCAGGAGCCATATCTTCATGTTCCTGGGCAAACTTGGTAGCCTTGTCCAAATCGAGGCCAAACAGAGCCGACATCTGCATCAGTTTAGGGAAACTGTTGATACCAAGTTCGTCGAGCAGCATCTGTTCTTCGGGAGAGAGTGCCTTCTTGAATTTCATAAATTCCTTGCCTGTATCAAAACTTTCGTCGTTCTTTTTCTTTGCCATAAACGTTTGCTATTAGTTACATATCCTCATTACTCTACTTTTTGTCCTAAATAAAGGACACAACAAGAACTTGGGAGCATTCTCATAGTGCAAACTTACAAAGATTTTGGCGGAAAGGCAAATAAATAAGTAATTGTGGGTTGTGGGTTGAAAAGTTTTAGTACATTTATCTTGCTGTGCAAGATGAAGTTAGGCTGCACCTTGGAAATACTCAAAATTATTTTGGTATTTCGCTCGGTTTGCACTAACTTTGTAGCGATGAGTCGAAGGACTTGTCAAGACATTTTAGAATTTTGCTCAATCGCCTCTGAATCACCACCTCGGATAATGAACGAGCAAATAGTTACAAACGTTGAGTAGTGTGCCTAACGGCGCAGGCTACTCGCATAGTTTGTAATGGTTTGTGGTGAACCAAGAGGCGTATGACGAAGGTCTGCGCTTTTTTTGTTGATTAGCGCTATGGCTTTCATAGGAAAATTAGGCAATAGTGCAAAACAACTAATAAAACAAAAAACATTATGAAGAAAAGAGTTTCGTTGCTGATGATTGCATCTTGCTTGGGAGCTACTATGTTGACTTCTTGTGGTACTTTATTTACATCATCAAATCAAAACATTACTTTCTCAGGAAATAGTAATTCAACCATTTATGATGGAGGAAAAGTAATTGTACGTATTGATGATAGTGGTTCAGGAACAGCGAAAGTCCGTAAGAGCTTGTCTGATAAGACTTTTATTGCAAAAAAAGAGGGATATAAAGATACTCCTATTGAACTTGAATCAACATTAAATCCTGTTTCTATCCTTAACTTGACAAATATTTTCGGTTGGGGTATTGACTTGGCTACAGGAAAATGTTGCCGTTGGGACAGCGAATTTATAGAATTTGAAATGGAAGAAAAGAAGTAATAAAAACAATATTTTGCTATCACCTTTCACTACCGACACCCACCACACCGGGGTGTCGGTCATTATTCTTCAATATTACAGCGAGTTACAATCAACTACCGACACCTCAACTAAAATCCCCTAAGCAACTAAAATACTATGCAACTCATCGCTTTTCTGAAACAATTCGCTATCTTTGCGGTATAGTAGACACAAAAGCGTATGAAAACACCATCCACGACTCCGAACACCGATGACCGCAAATGGGAGATACTATCCTCCGAATATCTTATACAACGCCCTTGGCTTACGGCAAGACGCGATCATGTGAAGCTGCCCACAGGAGTGGAGAATAAGGAGTACTATATATTGGAGTATCCCGACTGGGTCAATGTCATCGCCATCACCAAGGAGGGTGAGTTTGTGATGATACGCCAATACCGCCACGGATTGGGCGAGACGCGCTATGAACTGTCTGCCGGAGTGTGCGAAGAGGGCGAAGACCCCATGGAGAGTGCGCGTCGCGAACTGTATGAGGAGACAGGCTACGGGGGAGGAGAGTGGCAATTGTGGATGACCGTGAGCCCCAACCCCAGCACCTCGACCAACCTCACCTATAGCTTTCTGGCAACGGATGTGGAGTGCATCTCTACCCAACACCTTGAGGCGACAGAGGATATCACCGTACATCTGCTCTCCGAAGCAGAGGTCAGGGCTCTGCTTGAGAATGACGAAATACGCCAAGCCTTGATGGCAGCTCCGCTCTGGAAGTATTTCGCTTCAAAGGGAAAGGGTGTGTAAACAGATAATTATTCATAAAACATTTTATATTATGTCAATACTTAACAACCTATTTGGCAATGCTACCGAGGTAGACATTGAAGAATTGAGAAGAGAGTTTGGTGAAATTCTCATCAGTGGTGAAGAGATAGAAACAGCATTCCGCATATTCCGCGACAAGTGGGTTTTCACAACAAAGCGTCTCATCATGCTCGATGTTCAAGGAGTCACAGGAAGCAAGCGCGAATATCGCTCCATTCCGTATCATTCCATCGATCAGTTCAGCATAGAGACAGGCGGCACCTTTGACGATGATTGCGAGATGAAGCTTTGGATTAAAGGTATGCACGAGCCATTGAAGAAGGAATTTAAGCGTAATGTTGATGTCAAATCATTGCAAAGGATGTTGGCAATACATATCTTAAAATAAGTATAGATTCTTTACCTACGGCAGGCCACACGACCTGCCGTTTCTTTATATAAAAATCTATAAGGTCAGCAAAGAATAGACGAAGGCGTACTTTGCGGGCCTTATAGACTTTTTTACTTGCACTATAATAGCTTTTACTGAGCCACACTATCCGCAGGCAAAGCGAGTTGGGTAAGCTCCACCGTAGTGTCGTCGAGGCGGATCTTGAGCCATTCGTTGAGGTGGATGTGCTGCTCTTGAGTGAGCACTGAGGTGGTGTGCACGATGACCGACAGGCAGGGCTGGGCGTGGAGGGAGTCTACACTGACCTTGGCTCCGCGACCGATGGTGACGCTCTTTACCATGGGGTAGATGCCCGAGATTTCGCGGGTGATCTGCGTGTAGGGTAGGGTGGTGCGCTGGGTGGCGGCGAGCTCTTGCTGTAGACGGGCAATCTCCTGTTGCTGGCGCGTGATCTCGGTATTGCGCTTCTCCACCTCAGCATCCATCTTGTCGTAGATGCCCTTGATCATCTCTATGTCGTTGGTGTTGTCCACCGTAGAGTGCACGTTGATGCTCACCTGCTCGGCCTTGATGCCGAAGGTTGAGGCGCGCTGCAGGAGGTCGGCCTTGGTGATGTCATCCAGCTGTTCGCCCGAGAAGAAGAGCTGCACTACGGAGCCGTTGCTATGGTCTATCTTGTAGTCGTAGAGGATGCTGCGGCCCACCACCTTGCAGTTGTCGACAAAGAGCTTGGCATTGCCCTCAAAGTTGTTTTGCTTCACGAAGGTCACTGCCGACCATATGCTGGGCACGATGAAGAGGATGATGAGGATGGTGCTGATGCGGCGTGTCTTCTTCTGCTTGAGCTCGTCGGCAAAGTCTACCTCGCGGAACTTGAGGTACTTGACGCTGATGTAGGTGGCCAGCATGATGAAGATGCAGTTGATGACAAACAGGTAGGTGGCACCGATGAAATAGGCAAAGTTGCCGCTGGCCAAGCCGAAGCCTGCCGTGCAGAGCGGGGGCATGAGGGCGGTAGCGATGGCTACACCGGCAAACACGGTGCCCTTCTCCTTGCGGCACTGCTCGAGGATGCCTGCAAAGCCACCAAAGAGGGCGATGGCCACATCGTAGATGGTGGGGTTGGTGCGGGCAAGCAGTTCGCTCGGGTTGCTCAGGTTGAGCGGCGTGAGCAGGAAGTAGAGCAGCGAGGCTATGAGGCTTATCGACACCATGATGAGGAGGTTCTTCACCGATGCCTTCACAAGCTCAAAGTCGTTGGTGCCCAGGCCAAGTCCCACACCGAAGATGGGGCCCATCAGGGGAGATATGAGCATGGCACCAATGATGACGGGGATGGAGTTGACATTGAGGCCGATAGAGGCGATGACCATGGCAATCACGAGGATCCATGCGTTAGGTCCGCGGAAGTAGATGTTGCTACGGATAGACTTCTCGGCCAGCGTGGTGTCGATATAGTCGTTCAGGTTCAGTGTAGACTTCACCAAGGCTATAATATCTCTAATCGGTGTCATGGGGTATCATTTTTAAGTGAGTCATTGTCTCATGGTGCTGGCAAATTTAGAGATTTCCTCATACTTTAACAAGTTACACGGGAGAAAAGAACCCCGTTTTTGTGTTTTTTAACGCGGATATAGGGCAGATGGGGCAGAGATTGTGTACCTTTGCAGCATGAAACGTCATACACTAATCATCGCGATACTTTTATTCTTTAGTGGCATCGTGGGCGCATCGGCCCAAGAGAGCAAGTTCATCAAAGGCTTTTCGGGCGGCATGATGGTGCACAGCGGCTACCAGTATGGGTGCGACAATCCCTTCGGGCTGGAGATAAGCAGCCCCACGTTCGGCATCGGCGGATGCGCCAAGCTGCACCTTTCCGACCACTTCCGCACCGGCTTCGAGGGCTACTTCTCTACCGCCCCCATCCGCAAGGGAGTAGAGAGCGGCAGCCACAACAAACTCTTCTGGACGGGCATGCTGGCCGACCTCTTCTGGCAGCGCGGACGAGTGATACCCTTCGTAGGCACCACGCTGGGCGGAGGCATGGAGACCTCCTTCCTCATGTTCGAGGGCGACAAGCAAGACTGGACTCCCGAGGCGAATGCCGTGCTCCACAAGCAACCCTTCTTTGCCATCGACCCCTACGTGGGTGTGGAGTATGCCGTAGGCAAGGCTCTGCGCCTGATGGTGAAGGCCGATTGGATGCTGGCCATCAACGCCGACGGACTGAACCGTCCTATGGGTCCCCGCGTATACTTCGGTTGCATCTTTGCGCACTGATATACATAGATTGTATTTCTGTTAGAACTTGATTATCATATATTATATATGATTTGGTAGATTCACTGATTATTAATATCTTTGACACGTAATGATTAATCTACACGCTTATGAACAAGACGACTAAGACCTTTATCTATGTATTGTTGGGCATCATCGCTACCAGCTTATTAAATGTATTCTTGGGCGGTATGATGGGGTATGCCATAGACTCTTTGATTCTTGCCATTGTGCTCTTCATCGGTAAGGGCGATAATCTGATATCTGGCTACAATACTGCCAGCGAAGAAGAAAGAGAACTATATAACGTCAAGCGTCTACGTCTTGTTATGGGCATCTTCTGTTTGCTGATGGCGGGTCTAATAGCATTCATTGACGCTATAGGTGTTGGCGTCTTTGTTATTGTCATGACGCTGATGGTTGTGCCCCTCATCGTTTTATGTAACACCTGGGCAAAGAAATAAGTAAAATATGGCAGGTGTCGACACCTGCCATAAATCTTTTTCACAGGACAACCATTTACTTTAATACTCTTCCTTTGATCTTTAATCCAATGTTTGTTGGGGACTTTTCGAAAGCGTCATCGGGATTACTCCTTATTTGTCCCGCTTTAAGGTAGAGGGGGAACTGAAGGCTTTGCTGTGTCGCCATCATGTAGCGTTTTTGGCCGTCCCACTGGTCGCTGTTGACCCATTGTTGCTGGGTCTTTTCGTCGCAGTCGGCAAATCCGATGGCGACGATATAATCGCCAGGCTCCAATAGGGTACGTTCTGCAGGTGTGGCAACTATTCTCTGCCTATTTCCTTCGGGGATATCTACAACGATGGGGTGCCCGAGCACTTCTGTGAAGGTGCCGTCACGATATATCGCTACCTGCAACTTTACGTTTCTTATACTATTGGAAATGATAAAGAATTCTATCTCTTCAACCTCGAAGGGATGCTTGACGCTGAGCGCTGAACCCACTTCGTACCCTACCTTGTTGGGGGTAAGCGTTGATATGGCTCCCAGTATGCGTGTGCCTCTATTCGACAGGGTTTTGTTTTTCTGTTTGCTTCCTGTTACGACAACCTCTTGAAGTGGTTTAGTGTCGGCAGTATCCTGTGCACTGCTCCTTGTGGTTGTAATGGCAAGGGACAATAGCATGATGATGGTTAAAGTTGTTCGATTCATTTTCTGTAAATTTAGAATGACAATAGCTTGAACTTTTTCATTTATTCCTCCTCACGATACTCCAATATATCGCCGGGCTGGCAGTCGAGGGCCTTGCAGATGGCATCGAGCGTAGAGAAACGGATGGCACGGGCCTTGCCCGTCTTCAGTATGGAGAGGTTGGCAGCGGTGATACCCACCTTTTCGGCCAGTTCGCCCGAGGTCATCTTGCGCTTGGCCAGCATTACATCTACATTTACGATGATTGACATAGTATGCTTGTTTATAATGTTCTACATAGTGGGTTAACGAATCACACGGTCAAGCGGTTCTCTTCGCTCAAACGGACACCTGCTGAATAGATTATCGCAACACCGATGAGCAGAAGGGGAGTAAAGAATGTGTTGGGATAGACCATAAAGAGTGGAGCACCATAAATTATGGGGAAATTATTGGCGCATAGACC
>JAFZFZ010000082.1 GCA_017557005.1 Bacteroidaceae bacterium
GGGGTGCGTGATTTCGTAACTTTGCACTGTAAATGAAGGGGAAACCACTTCATTTACAGCGCGAGTTTCGGCTGCACTCGCTGAGCATTTGTAAGTGAACTTACATGCGCTCGTTGGCACGAAACTTGCATAAAAGAGGGTTACACCTCTTTGAAGTCCTTGGCCAGGACTTGTAATGTGAGCGCTCACATTACTTTCTGATGCGAAATCGCTTACGTTCGGCATAGATTAAGCAAGCTTATCTCTGCTCTCGCTAAATCGCGATTTTGTACTGTAAATGATGAGAGGCGGCCCCCCTCTAATCCCCCCAAGGGGGGAGGTTAGCAATCATCGCGAACAGGAGTTCTCCCCCTTGGGGGAGTTAGAGGGGGCTGTTCGTTAGTGCGTGATATGTAATGTCAACCCTCCCGAGGTGACCGGTAGCGGGATGTGGTTGTATGTTTAACCCCTGTCGGGCATGTACACCCATGCAAGACATACAAACCCGCCCCCCTCAATCCCCCCAAGGGGGGAAGACTAAGGCGATGATGTCTGAACTCCTCCCCCTTGGGGGAGGTTGGGAGGGGGCCTTATTATTATGGCAGTAAACTATGCAATAATGAAGACCAAGAATCCCAAGGGGATTGAAGGTGTGAATTATTACCACGGCCGTGCGGTGAAGACCAGCGACTATGACTTCGAGGACTTGGCAGGCGACGTACAGATGTCGACCACCATGACTGAGGCCGACGTGCTGGGCGTGCTCCGCGCTATGAAGGGCTACATCGTGAAGGCTCTCCTGGCAGGTCGCGTAGTGGTGCTCAACGACATCGGTCGTTTCCAGATTGGTCTCAAGGGTAAGTGCTACCCCGCTGAGACGATGGAGGCCGATGGCTTCTCGCCGGCCAGCATGATCACGGGTCACCGTATCGTGTTCCGCCCCGAGGCAAAGCTCAAGAGCGCTATCGCAGGTGCACTCGCGCTGAAGCGCGTGTCAAGTGAGGCGCTTGCTTAATCTGCGCGCAGATTAAGCAACGATAACGATAACGTTGACGTTAACTTTAGCTCCGCGATGTGTACCCGTCCGGCAGGTTTGAGGCTACAATGTAGCACTCCTTGGTGCCGATAAACCGGCAGTCGTCGCAACCGACGCTCCTTCCGCGTCGGCGTCAGCGTTAACGTTAAAAAATGAATGTGTAACTTTAATTTTTTTAGAACAATGAAGACCGAAAAAACTACTTTCAGCTGGAGCCTTCTGCTCAAGATACTCATCACCGTGCTCACTGCGCTTGCAGGTGCATTAGGGTTGAGCGCTTGCGGAAGATGGTAGCTTAAGCGGCACTCGATGTGCCGCTTAAGCTAACGATGACGATAACGATGACGATAACTAAGCTCCGCGATGTATACCCATCCTGCAGGTGGTTAACGTTAACGTTATCGTTAAAAAATTATCGTTGATTTTTTCTCAAAGTATTAATAAACCCATTAAGTTGACGCTCTATAGATGATAAAGGATTAATTAGAGATTGATATGTATCTTCACCTATATATCCGATATTCTTGGATATGTGAAGTTGGGTCTCCACTTCATAAGCAGAGCCCAATGCTATGTCCAAGAAATGTGCGAAGTCGGCATCTGAGGGACGCGAAGAGCCCTCGGCGATATTTGAGGCGATGGATACTACCGCACGTTGCAACTGATCACACAAGCCCTTTTTCTCAAACCAAGGCATTTCATTTGTTAATTTATATACCTGAGTTGAAAAAGCAACAGCCTCTTGCCACACTGGATATTCTCTAAAATTTCGCGATTTCTTTTCCATGTAATAATGTTTTTGGCAAAGTTAAGAAAAGTTATCGTTATCGTTAACGTCAACGTTAAAATTTACAACATGAAACATTCTATTCAGAAATCCGCGAGGCCCGAAAGCCCCCTCTACGGGAGGGGGTTGGGGGAGGCCTCTTATTTCAAATTCTCAGAACTTACCGCCAGCGCTACCGCTGAGCGCCTCGCCATCGACAATACACCACCTCGTGCAGCACAGCAGATGCTCACTGTCCTTGTGGAGCAGCTGCTCGACCCCATACGCCGCCGCTACGGCGCACCCATCATCGTCACCTCGGGCTTCCGTTGCCCGGCTCTCAACACCGCCGTTGGCGGAGTCGCCAACAGTCACCACATCTTAGGGTGTGCGGCGGATATAGTGGCCCCCCTCTTATCCCCCCAGGGGGGGAAGAACCAAACTGCACCCTTTTTGTCATCCCCCCTTGACTTTGGCCCCTTCGGGCGTCGACCTTCGGTTGGGGGGAGTGAGGGGGGCTGTGGAGACCAGACTCAATATCTCTTCCACCTCATCGTTCAGATGCAGCGCGAAGGACAGATCCGCTTCACCCAACTCATCGCCGAGAAGGGTTACCGATGGCTGCACATCTCCTATGTGCCGGGCATGCTGCGGAATCAGATTATTGACGTTAACACACAAATTAACAATGACGCTAACGTTAACGATAACCAACCATCCGGCAGCCAGCAGTTAACGTCATCGTTATCGTTGAGAGATTATCAGGATAGTGGATAGAATTTTGTTGAATGAGACTTCACTTTTTACAATAGCTTTTTCATAGTTATCCCCGATTCCACGTGAGTGGCATCGGGGATTTTAGATTCCTCCTGCTCGATTAACAATAAATCCTTGTTCATCTGAGTAATCTGTGGCTGTAATCACGCAAATGATATGTGTGCCTACAGACTCTGCATATCGTTGAGGCGCTTGTAGTAGCCGCCCTTGGCAAGCAGCGATTCGTGTGTGCCACGCTCTACAATTTCGCCTTCAAGCATCACGCATATCTCGTCGGCATGCTTGATGGTGCTGAGGCGGTGGGCGATGGCAATGGTGGTGCGCGACTTCATCAGGCGTTCCAGCGCCTCTTGCACGAGGCGTTCGCTCTCGGTGTCGAGGGCCGAGGTGGCTTCGTCGAGAATCAGTATGGGCGGATTCTTCAAGATGGCGCGGGCAATGCTGAGGCGTTGGCGCTGGCCTCCTGAGAGACGACAACCACGGTCGCCGATGATGGTGTCGTAGCCCTGCTCGCTCTCCATGATGAAGTCGTGGGCATTGGCAATCTTGGCCGCTTCGATGACCTGCTCCATGGTAGCACCTTCGACACCGAAGCTGATGTTGTTGAAGATGGTGTCGTTGAAGAGGATGGCCTCTTGGTTTACGTTGCCGATGAGTGAGCGCAGGTCGCGGATGGAGATGTCGCGGATGTCGCGACCATCAATGGAAATGCTGCCTCCCGTGACGTCGTGGAAGCGGGGGACAAGGTCTACGAGGGTGGACTTGCCTGAGCCTGACTGACCTACGAGCGCGATGGTCTTGCCCTTCTCTACGGTGAGGTTGATGCTGCGCAAAACGGGATTGCCCGGTGCATAGTGGAAGTCTACGTCCTTGAATTCGATACCCTGCTCGAAGGTGGGGAGCGAAGCAGGCTTCTTGGCCTCCTTGATGGGGTTTTCAGCGCTGAGTATCTTGTCTACACGCTCCCAACAACCCATACCGATGGGGATGTTGTAGAACGCCTTTGAGAGGTCCTTGATGGGGTTGAGGATGTTGTAGAGTAGCACCAAGTAGTAGATGAAGGTGGCTCCCTCCATGCCCGACGTGCCGTTGAGGATGATGTATCCGCCTGCCCACATGACGATGACGATGATGCCTGTGCCCATAAACTCGCTGGCGGGGTGGGCGGCTGATTGACGTATGGTCATGCGCATCACGGCATTGCGGTAGGTGTTGTTGATGTCGGCAAAGCGCTGCTTCATCTTACCCTCGGCGAGGAAGGCCTTGATGATACGGAGTCCGCCCAAGGTCTCGTCGAGCTGTGCCAGCAGGGTACCCCAGTAGTTTTGTGCCTCCTTGGATTTGCGCTTGAGCTTGCGACTGATGGCTCCCATGGCCCATGCCAGTGCGGGCATAGCAACGATGACGAAGAGGGTGAGCTCCCAACTGAGGAAGAAGAGGCTCGCGAGGGTCACCACAATGGCGATGGGGTTCTTGATAAGCATCTCCAGCGAGTTGGAGAGCGAGGTTTCGAGTCCGCTCACGTCGCTACTCATACGTGAAATGATATCTCCCTTGCGCTCCTCGGAGAAGAAACTCAAGGGCAGTCCCATTACCTTATTGTAAACCTGTATGCGTATGTCGCGTACCACGCCTGTGCGCAGGGGGATGAGTGTAGCCGAAGAGCCAAAGTAACATGCCGTCTTCAGCAATGTCATCACGATGAGCACCACGCCCGATGCGATGAGCACCCACAGAGCACCGCGCGTCTCAATGAAGTGGTTCATGTAGTAGTAGAAGTTGTTCTTCACCACGTCGGCCACATTGCCATCGGCCCATGTCATGTGTTCATAGGTGTTGTCGCTCACCTGGAAGAGGATCTGCAGGATGGGGATGAGCAGGGTGAATGAGAATACGTTAAGTATCTGCGCCAGGAGGTTCAGCACGAGATTGCTGATGAGATACTTCCTGTAGGGAGGTATGAATCGGCGTATGAGAGAGATGAATTGCTTTATCATCGGTTTAATTTACAATTTGACTATTTACGATTTACAATTTATTTACGATTTTGCTATTTGCTGTTTCCGTGCTGTCGGAGTTCTCCCCCTTGGGGGAGTTAGAGGGGGGCCCTTTCTTCCACTTCCATCGCTTGTGAGTCCAGAGGTATAGATGAGGCTGCGCCTTGATGTCTTGTTCGAGCATGCGCATATATTGCTTGCTATATCCAAACTCCTCGCCTTCGGCAGGCACGATGGGCTGGAAGGTGAGCTCGTAGTATCCGCGGCGCACACATTTCATGCAGCCATAGACGAAGTGCGCATTTAGCTTGCGGCCCATTGCCTCACCTCCCGTGATGATGGGCGTGTCTTGATGGAGGAAGGTCATCCATTCGGGCTCGGGGCGGCGTGGAGGACGCTGGTCGGCAATGAATCCCAATATGGGTTGCTCTCCATTGCGCACCATGGTGATGATGGAGCGCAGCGCCTGCTTTTGGGGTATGCCTATGGTGTTGAATCGGCTACGCAAGCGGTATATCAGCTTGTCCATCACCTTGTTGCTGAGCGGGTGGTATATCTGTCCGACCGTCATTCCGGGGTTTATCCACATGGTGACGGAGATGATGTATTCCCAGTTGGCCTGATGTCCGAGGTACAGGAAGATGGGGCGTCCATCACTACGCAGCTGTTCGATGTATTCCGGGTTGGTGAATCGCATGCGGCGGCGCATCTCCTCGTCGGAGATATGCATCAGCTTCACCGTTTCCATCACATAGTCGCAGAAGTGATGGTAGAATTTCTTCTCTATCTCTTTGATCTCCTGCTCCGTCTTCTCGGGGAAAGAATGGGTAAGGTTCTTGCGCACCACCTCACGTCTGTACCCCACGATGTAGTATACAAGCGGATAGATGAGGTCGCTCAGCACATAGAGTACCCGCAAAGGCCATATGGCTATGGCTTTGAGCACGAATGTGAGTAGGGCAAACTGAACTTTATCTATCATCAAGTTTATTTACTATTTGACAATTTACGATTTACGATTTATTTACTATTTAGTAATTGTGTGATTTATTCAGCATCTGCAGAATTCTCCCCCTTGGGGGCCGACGCGGAGAGCGTCGGTTGCGACGACTGAACCTTTAGGTTCATAAAGGAGTCTGCTTTAGCAGCAGGGTGGGCCTCCTCTTCTTTATACCACGACGCATACATCTTGTAGTTGTGGGCAATCTTCTGATTGATTTCCTTGCCCTGTTCGGGCGACACCATCTTGATGAACTTGGCCGGTACGCCACCCCACAGCTCGTATGCTCCTACTTTGGTGCGGGCTGTTACCACACTGCCAGCGGCGATGATAGCGCCTTCGCCTATTTCTGCATCATCGAGCAACACGCTTCCCATGCCGATTAGGGCATAATCGTCGACCTTGGCACCATGGATGGTTACGTTGTGGCCTACCGAGACATGATTGCCTATCTCTATCGTTGATTTCTGATAGAGTGTGTGGAGAACCGAACCATCCTGAATGTTTACACAGTTTCCAATCTTGATGCTATTGACATCGCCACGCAACACGGTGTTGAACCATATGCTGCAGTCGCGCCCCATTATTACATCGCCGATGATGGTGGCATTGTCTGCCAAGTAGCAGTTTTCGCCTATCTCGGGTGTGAAGCCCCGAACTGATTTGATGAGTGCCATGTTATAAGATTATAAATATATGTATTACAAAAGTAAGGCTTTTTGTGTAAACGGCAAATTATGGGTGGATAAATTTGGCATTTCACTCGCCTTGCACTATTTTTGTAAGCATAAATATTATAGGTGGTGGATATTGTCATTACATATGTAGATGGGCTTGATCCTGCGTGGCAAAAGGATTATGAGCAGTACACCAATCAGCCGGTGCTGGAGAAGCGCTTTCGTGATTGGGGGACATTGCCCTATCTGTTTCGTGGTATAGCTGAGAATATGCCCTTCATCCGTAAGGTGCACCTTGTGGTTTCGCACGACAGTCAGGTGCCCGCATGGATCAATCGCGAGCAGGTACACATCGTGCTGCATCGGGATATTATTCCTCAGGAGTTCCTCCCTACATTCAACAGTACCGCCATTGAGATGTTTCTGCATCGGATAGACGACCTGGACGAGGAGTTCCTGTATTTTAATGACGACATGTACCCCATGCAGCCATGCGTGGCCGAGGACTTCTTCCGTGATGGGAAGGGAGTCATTGGTATGAGCTCTCATATTTGGCCCTCTAATATGTATAAGACTCACTGCCGCAACTCATACCGTGCTGCTTGTGCGGCCATAGGGAAGAAGCCGGGCTTGTGCTTCTTGCGCCCCCAGCATATCTGTTCGCCGATGCTGAAGAGCCAATGCGAAGAGCTGTATGCCCGCCTGGAGCAGCAGATCAATGCCTCGGTGACACGCGTACGCAGCCATGGAAACTTGAATCAGTACCTGTATCTTGATTATATGTACTTGGGAGGATGGATTGTCAATCGTCGTCACCATAAGAAGCATTTCTCCTTAGGCGTAGCCTCACCCAAGAGTCTCTGCCAGTTTATCATGCATCCCACCCATAAGTTGGCATGCATCAACGATGTGCAGCTTGGCGAAGAACGATATGTCGAGTTGAAGAAAACGATGCTCTATGCCTTTAATCAGCGATTTCCCAATAAATCAAAATTTGAAGTATGACCATAGATGCCGTTATTACTTGGGTCGATGGTGATGACCCCCGTCATCGCGCAAAGCGAATCCAACACGGAGGGCAAGAACTTCGTGAGAATGAGGATATTGCGGGAAGTACCCGATTTAGTAACCTTGGCGAAATATACTACTGCATAGCCTCGCTAAACCGCTTTGCTCCTTGGCTGCATAAGATATACATTGTTACCGACGAGCAGGACCCCTGCGTAGATGCTTTCTTGCACGAGCATTTCCCCGACGGACATATCCCAGTAGAGATTGTTGACCATAAGACTATATTCTGTGGCTACGAACAGCATCTGCCCACGTTCAATTCCATTGCCATCGAAACCATGACATGGCGCATACCCGGGCTGAGCGAGCACTTCATCGAGTTCAATGATGATTTGTTGTTGGCCTCTCCCGTAACTCCCGAAGACTTCTTCTTGCCCGATGGCTCATCGGTGTGTTATGCTACGCGATGCAGCATGCTCTGGACCAAGCTGACTCGTATGCTCAAACCCCAGAAGAACGGACAAAAGCGCGTGACCTTCAAGGGAAGCATGTACAATGCAGCCGTAGTTGCCGGCAGACGATTCTCCTACCTGAAGCTGGCCCATACGCCTAAGGCCTTGCGCAAGAGCACCTACGAAAACTATTTTTCGCTCCACCCTGAGCATATGCTGAAGAATATTGCCCATCGCTTCCGCCATGCAGAGCAGTTCACCTCCCAGGAGTTGCAATACCTTTTGTTGCAGTCAGAGGGTAGGGTACAGATACGTCCCGTAGATAAATACCTATTCTTCCTTCAGCCCAAAGAGCGCGAGGGGTATGTGGCTCACAAGATGAGCCGACTCATTCAGATGAAGAACTGTAAGTTCTGCTGTTTCAATTCATTGGACAAGGCCACCGTGGAGGAACGGGCACAGATCACCGCTTGGATAAACGAGCGCATCGGCCTATAGCTCAAACGAAGACTTCACGGGAAACTCCTCCTCTAAAAATCGGCGTACGCGCTCGCGGCACTCCTCATTGGCCTCCTCGCCATCGTTCAGGCAATAGAGCGTAGGGCTATACTTGTCCAGTACGGCACGTATGTCGGGTACGGTGATAGCTATTCTGCGCGAATCATAGGTAAACCTGTTTCGTAGCAGGCATGCCAGTTTGCCAGTCAGTGATGCCGAACGGTTATATCGCCCCATCAAGCGTAGCTCGCCAGCCCCTATGGCCAAGGCGTAGTAGGATATCGCCACTCGCTGAAAGTCCTTCTCGCTGCGTATGTGCCGGTGGATGGTCTCGTTCACCTCCTGCTCGAAAATCTTTTTGCAAGCCTTGAAGTCGCTCTTCCGATAAGCATCGATGTTGTGGTGAGGGATATGCTTAATGCGTTTGCCAAACTCCCTCTCGATGGCATGCTGCGCCCTTTCCACCGTTTTCAGATACAGCGATATTCTGCGCTTGCTGCTTGCCCATTTCTTTAGTCGCACGATGGGCTCTCCCTTCGGGTTGAAGAAGAAGTCGGGGCCCACCTCACGCCCGATGAACGTGTCGTCATTGGCCAGGAGGAAGTGTTCCGATAGTCCGGGTATGTTGTCGATACACCACTCTATGGCAGGCGAACTGAACGAGGGCAGCGCCTCGCGTGGCATGATCTCCGTGTGGTCTACGATGCTGATGCGCTTGTTGGTGAGGTCAATCCATGCAGGCACCTGCCTGTCGGTGACGATGTAGATATGGTGTATCCATGGAGCAAACCGCTCTACCGAGCGCAGCGAATACTTCAGTTCATCATTATCTACAAAGCGCGCTTCGGCAAGCGCCTCGCTGGCACTATGGGGCACGCCGCGCTCGAAAGCCTCTTTCTTGGCCCTCCACACGGGGTCATTGCCGTCGACCCATAAGTATACGATGTCAATATTCATGCTCCGCTCCTACTGCTTTAATGTAAAAACCAAACAGCTTCTTATAGAAATTTGCGACAAAGGTACGATTAAATTTGTTTTTTCGCCTGCGTTACACTAATTTTGTGTCGAATTATGAATATTTTGTTTAACTCTATAAAAAGAAAAAGATTATGAAGTTTTTGACAGACGAGAAACTCGTGATTGTAGGTGCCGGTGGTATGATCGGTTCTAACATGGCTCAGACAGCTTTGATGCTTGGTCTCACCCCCAACATCTGCCTTTACGACATCTATGGCCCCGGTGTGAACGGTGTAGCTGAGGAGATGGCTCACTGCGCTTTCGAAGGTGCAAACATCACTTGGACCATCGATCCCGAAGAGGCTTTCACAGGTGCTAAGTATATCATCTCTTCAGGTGGTGCTCCCCGTAAGGAGGGTATGACTCGTGAGGACCTCCTCAAGGGTAACTGCCAGATCGCTGCTGAGTTCGGTGACAACATCAAGAAGTACTGCCCCGACGTGAAGCACGTAGTGGTAATCTTCAACCCCGCTGACGTAACTGCACTCACAGCTCTCATCCGTTCAGGTTTGAAGCCCAACCAGCTCACTTCACTCGCTGCACTCGACTCTACCCGTCTCCAGCAGGCTATCGCCGAGGCTGTAGGTGTACCTCAGTACAAGGTTGAGGGTGCTCGCACCTATGGTGGTCACGGTGAGGCTATGGCAGTGTTCGCATCTAAGATCACTGTTGATGGCAAGCCCCTCTCAGAGTATGAGATCTCTGAAGAGAAGTGGGCCGAGATCAAGCACAACACCATCCAGGGTGGTTCAC
>JAFZFZ010000083.1 GCA_017557005.1 Bacteroidaceae bacterium
CCACCAAATGTTGCGCGCCATCTCGCTCAAGCATGCAAGCTCAGCGGGAATGTGCGACTTAACGTTCACCTCTTTCCAAGCAGGTGCGTTTGAATTACTAACTTTAATTTTCATATCACAATAGTTAACTAATGATTGTTTCTATTTTATTTTGTCAACGGTCAACAGACAACGGACAACAGTTTTTCGTCTTCGTTATCGTTTTCGTTAAATCTTACTCAACGCAATTTCGTATGCCTCGAGATAATATTTCACAAACTTATCCCAGAGAGCCTTCTTAGCAATAGCTGCAGCTCGACGACGCAGGTCAGCTACGAGCTTGTCATCCATCTTAGTGAAGGCGAGGATAGTGTTCTTGATTTCGTCAGCAGCCTCGTTCCAGTTGCTATCTGTACGATGCACAACCTTTACACCATCTTCGAGCTGGCTATACTCACCCTTGAGCGAGTTTGCCCAGAGGCCGAAACCTGCGAGGTCGGTAGTAATGGTGGGCACGTGGAAAGCTACACTCTCGAGCGGAGTGTAACCCCAAGGCTCATAATATGAGGGATATACGGCAAGGTCATCACCGGGCAACAAATCGTAGTAAGGCATATTAAAGATGCCGTCGTTACCGTTGAGATAACAGGGAACGAAGATAACCTTCACACGACTGTTGGGGTTGTTGTCAAGACCGATGGCACGCATCATTGAGAGTGCCTTGTCATCGTTCATATTGTAGAGTTCGTGGGTGATGACAGGGGTATCCAATGGAGCGGCCCCCTCCCAACCTCCCCCAAGGGGGAGGAGTTCTGCCACAGTTGCGGGGTTCTTCCCCCCCTGGGGGGATAAGAGGGGGGCCAAGTCTTCTCTCGGACCCTTAACCCAAGCGGGTACGTTGATGAATGCCAAAACATCGCGATCGAGTGAGGGCTCATCAGCCAAACGCTTGAGCGACTCAAGCAAGATATCGATACCCTTGTTACGGAACTCATAACGGCCACCGGTAGATACGATAATGGTATCATCAGAAAACTCCTGTCCGAGCAACTTACCAGCTACATTCAACATCACCTTGCGAGCCTCCTTGCGCTTAGCGGTGAAAGCCGCCCCCTTGGGTACGAAGTCGTCCTCGAAACCATTCACAAGGATAACATCAGCAGGCTTCTCAAGCAACTGTGTACACTCTACATCTGTGATTTCACTCACCGTGGTGAAGCAATCCACGCGATGCGCGCTCTGCTTCTCTATAGAGTGCTTTGACTCCATGTTGAGCTCACTCGCCATCTGATCGCCATTATAACCACTCATATAGTCGTAGAGGGGTTTCATATTACCAGCAATAGAGCGGCCGATAGAGGTAGCATGAGTTGTGAAGATGGTAGCGATTGAGGGAATCCAATGCTTCAAGAAGAGAGCACCGAGACCTGTCATCCACTCATGAGCCTGGTAGATGACCTTAGGATTGTTACCCTTCTTAATATCTTTGGCAATAATATGCTTGTAATAGCTTTCAGCTACGCGAGCTGCCGCATATGAGAACATGCTGGCTTCGTCGTAGTCACCATATGCATGGAGCGAATCTACAGAGAAGAGATTCCATGCCTCAGAGTAAATTTCGTTCTTTATATTATAATAAGGAGTAAAATCAACCAATACTGCAACCGGCTCACCAGGAATATTCCAACGACCGATACGTATTGCCAAACCTTCCTCGGTAGCTTTCTTGCGCCATCCAGCTAAAAGTCGCTTGTCTTCCTTAAAGAGAGGGTTCTCTGTTTCTTTCCAGAGATCGGGACCTATAAACACTAATTGGGCGTTTGTCTTTGTAAGAATAGTTTTTGCCCTTGTAGAAAGCACCGTATAGATGCCTCCAACCTTATTACACACCTCCCAACTAATCTCAAAGATATAGTCGGGGGTAGTCTTATTTACGCTCATTACTAATACCTAATTTCAAATTATGAATTGCAAAGGTACGAAAAATATTAGTTAACAAAAAAACAAATAGATACGATTTTGCTCACATAAATGTATTTTTCACACTTAAGTGAGAGATTATTCTCCCAAACTTACACAAGATAGTAGAAGTTTGGTAACTGCAGTTTACACCTTTATTCAAAGTTTAGTCATCACGTAACGACCATTGGCACATGATACGCACGGAGTTAGCGAGTAAGCGTACACATTTTCTGGAGTACCATCAACATGTAAAGCCCAAGACAAGAGATCAAGAGTTATGGTTTTTCCCGCCAAATCGGCACGATTACTCAGCAATATGGGTTGATCGACATAAACCGTCGAATGAATCTCACCAGTAAAAGGATAATAAGAGAAATTAGCGCCATTCACTTCGACCACGAAGTCTTCTAAACGACTACCATCAGGCAATATGATAAGGTGAGAAAAATAGCGCCTCATAGAATCGAGATATTATCGCTTCAACTCCTTGTCTGAAATCATCTGAAGCGATTGCATCTTCAATGTATCGGCCACCGAACGCGCAGAGATCATCTGAAACGATTCTGAACCCACATGTTTGCGATAACGCATCAGACGCATACCATATAACAAAGCATCGTGACCTTGCTTTTTACCTTTATAGTAGACGTTACCAGACAAGTTGTTCAATCGCGCTCCGATCGTATCATCCAACAACAGACTATAGGTACCCGAAGTATACAACATGGTATCGACAGACAACACGGAGTCATTTGCAAATTTTACCATCAAGGAGATATGGATGTAATGATTTACCGAATCAACCTCATCCGGAAGGAACATCACCTCACCACTCCATTCAAAGCTATCGTTAGCTTTAAAATTAGTATCTGCCGGAATAGTAAAATCAAAACGATTACCCAATACAGACGGATACATCAATTTCAAGCGGGTTTCGTACCACAAATCTGCAGAATCACCCACAACAGTTATAGGCTTATGCGATTCGAACTGAGTTGTCTCATCTGCTAAACGTTTCTGGGTATTCTTGATACGAGCTGAAAGATTCTCGTACACCTCAGACAATGCTTCGGGGTAACGAGCATAATATACTAAGGCTGAATCGACCTCTGCAGAGGTGACACCATGCTTGTCGTATACATAGTCAAAATAGAGGTCCTTCTTATAACGCTCCGAACTAGGTAAATCATTTATCATCACTTGAGCCAAGTGATAATCAAACAAGATTGCTTCCAACTTCTTGGGAGCAAGCACGTCGGCTCGTCTATTACCCTTCGCACATGATACAAAGAGAAACAAGCAAAGACACAATAGCAATACACTATTTCTTACCAGCCTTTTCATCCACAAAGTTTTCAGGACCTTCGATTCCCCAATTCATACACTTGCTATAGAAAAGCAATATTGCTATCACTCCACAGCTAATGCATGCATCGGCAAAATTAAATATCGGACTGAAGAAGATAAAATGATTACCACCAATGAAAGGTAACCATTCAGGCCAATTCCACTCTACCAGAGGGAAATAAAACATATCAACAACCTTACCTTTAAAAAGTGGAGCATAACCATCTCCCCAAGGTACCAGTTGCGATATAGCATAAGGAGTACTTTCTGAAAAAATAGGACCATACAACACACAATCGACGATATTGCCTGCTGCACCTGCAATAATCAGCGCCACACACACCAAGTAACCACGTGGGAAACCCTTACCGCGTATCTTATATATATAGTATATAAAACAAACGATGGCAATGATACGGATGAACGTAAGAAATAATTTTCCAAAAATCTCCATACCGAAAGCCATACCAGGATTTTCGGTGAAATAAATATAGCACCAATCGGTAACATGAATGCTCTCATAGAGACGCATACCTAACTTTACCGATAATTTTATTGCTTGGTCAATAATAAGGGCTATGGCTACGATAAGCGCAACCATACGCCCTTCAGAGAGTAATTTCTTCATTTAATCAACTATTTCTTCTGCGCCTGCTTAGCCTCAATGCTGAGCGTTGCATGAGGTACTGCACGAAGACGACCAGCAGGGATGAGTTTACCCGTCTCGCGACAAATACCATATGTCTTATTCTCAATACGCACGAGTGCGGCTTGCAGACTTTGAATGAATTTCATCTGGCGCTGAGCCAAACGCATTGTTTCTTCCTTTGAGAGAGTATTGGCACCCTCACCCAAAATTTTATAGGTAGGAGCAGTGTCATTATCCGTATTACTATCACGATTGGTCAACGAGCCCTTTAGGTTATCGTAATCGCGTTGGGCCAACTCGAGTTTTTCAATAATGATGGTACGGAATTCCTCTAATTCCTCGTCTGTGTAACGTGTTTTTTCTGACATGGTTGTTAGTGTTTTTAGGGGGTTAGGGCACGAAGCCCTAACCTATATGTTAATATTAAAAGAATTATACTTTTTCCACTACCGCCTGCAGCTCAAATCCATCGAACTCAAGTGCTGTGCCTTCAGCTACCTCGCCAATAGTGAGGCTATCGGCCAATACCTGATTGCAAATGTAAGCCTTGTGTTCCTCAATGGCAGCATCAGTATTCTCATTGCTTGAGATAGTCACTGCAATGCGGTCAGAAATCTCGAAGCCACTTGACTTACGGATGTTCTGAATCTTGCTCACGAGCTCACGAGCGATACCCTCGCGACGAAGTTCCTCGGTAACGGTCACATCAAGTGCCACAGTAAGTACACCCTCGTTGGCAACTACCCATCCAGGGATATCCTCGCTATAGATCTCTACCTCTCCAGCCTCAATCTCAGCAGATGTACCATTCAGGTCGAGGGTCAAGCGGCCAGCGCTCTCCAGCTCAGCAATCTGCTCTTGACTCATAGCAGTCACCGCAGCTGCTACTTGCTTCATGAGTGCACCAAACTTCTTACCCAAGATCTTGAAGTTACATTTCACCTTCTTCACGAGGATATCTGATGCGCCCTCCACGAAGTCGATTTCCTTCACGTTTACCTCATTCATAATGAGAGGTTTCACAGCCTCGAGGCGTGCCTTCATCTCTGCATCTACGGGAATCATAAGCTTCTGCAAGGGCTGCTTCACGATGATGTTCACCTTCTTACGCAATGCCAAGCCCATAGAAGATACCTTCTGAGCCATCTCCATGCGTACCTCGAGTTCCTTGTCTACTAGCGCATCGTCGCATGCGGGGAACTGTGCCAAGTGTACAGAAGCTACGGTGTCGCGACCAGTGGTGCGCACGAGATCCATGTACAACTTGTCGGCATAGAACGGAGCGATGGGAGCCATCAACTTAGCCACGGTCTCAAGACACACGTAAAGTGTCTGATACGCAGCCAACTTATCCTCGGTGTAGCCAGCACCCCAGAAACGCTTACGGCAGAGACGCACGTACCAATTAGAGAGGTTGTCGTTTACAAAGTCGTTGATCAAGCGGCCAGCACGTGTGGGCTCATACTCGGTGTAGCATGCATCTACATTCTTGACCAAAGTATTGAGTTCAGAGATAATCCAGCGGTCAATTTCGGGACGCTCAGCCACAGGTATCTCCTGCTCGCCATAACAGAAACCATCGAGGTTTGCGTAGGGAGCGAAGAACTTATAGGTGTTGTGCAAGGTGCCGAAGAACTTGCGGGTAACCTCCATCACACCCTCCTCATCAAACTTGAGGTTATCCCAAGGTGATGAGTTGGTAATCATATACCAACGCAAGGGGTCGCTACCATACTTCTCGATAGCACCGAAGGGGTCTACGGCATTGCCCAGACGCTTTGACATCTTGTTGCCATTCTTGTCGAGCACGAGGCCGTTAGAGATTACAGCCTTGTAAGCCACGCTACCCTTCACCATGGTAGAGATAGCGTGCAAGGTGAAGAACCAACCACGAGTCTGGTCTACACCCTCAGCAATAAAGTCAGCAGGATATACTGTATTGTTATCAACAATCTCCTTATTCTCAAACGGATAGTGCAACTGAGCGAAAGGCATAGCGCCTGAGTCGAACCATACATCGATGAGGTCGGTTTCACGCTTCATCACCTTACCGGTCGACGACACCAAGAAGATATCATCTACGTAGGGACGGTGCAGGTCAATCTTGTCGTAGTTCTCCTTATTATAAACGCCCGGCTCGAAGCCCATCTCCTTGTAGGGGTTGTTGGTCATCACGCCAGCGGCGATAGCTTTTTCTATTTCGTTGTAGAGTTCCTCTACCGAACCAATGCAGAGTTCCTCGCCATCCTCACTACGCCAGATGGGTAGCGGAGTACCCCAATAGCGTGAGCGGCTCAAGTTCCAGTCGTTGAGGTTCTCCAACCACTTACCGAAACGGCCAGTACCGGTTGACTCGGGCTTCCAGTTGATAGTCTTGTTGAGCTCCATCATCTGCTCCTTCACCGCAGTAGAGCGGATAAACCATGAGTCGAGCGGATAGTAAAGGACGGGCTTATCGGTACGCCAACAGTGAGGATAGTTGTGCACGTGTTTCTCTATCTTAAACGCCTTGTTCTCACCCTTCATTGAGAGACAGATGAAAATATCGAGCGACTCAGCCGCAGCTGCAGCCTTCTCGTCATACTTATTGTCTACGGTAAACTGAGGATCATAAGCGTTCTTTACCCAGCGCCCCTCATACTCTTTATAGAGTTCCACATTCACGCAAGTGCTCACGAACTGCTCATCGAGTTCCTCCATGAGGTAGAACTTACCAGTGAGGTCCACCATGGGACGGGTCTCGCCCTTCTTATTAATCATATAGAGTGAGGGGATGCCTGCGGCACGAGCCACGAAGGCGTCATCAGCACCGAAGGTAGGCGCGATGTGTACAATACCTGTACCATCCTCAGTAGTTACATAGTCTCCGGGAATTACGCGGAATGCCTTGTCCGAAGCATCCTGCCAGTTACCCTCTTCATCTACACATACGGGCTTCACCCAGGGGAGAAGCTGCTCATATTCCATGCCTACGAGGTCAGACCCCTTGTACTCACCCACCACCTTGTAAGGTACGAGCTTGTCGCCGGGCTTGTAGTCCTCGAGTGCCAACTCAGCAGCCTTCGGGTTGAAGTGCATGCCCATCAGAGCCTTGGCCAATACCACAGTCATCTTCTCACCAGAGTAAGCATTGTATGTCTGTACGGCTACATAGTCAATCTTGGGGCCTACGCAGAGCGCAGTATTTGAAGGCAATGTCCAGGGAGTAGTAGTCCATGCAATGAAGTACGGTGTACCCCACTCTGCCATCTCGGGTTTGGGGTTCTTCATCTTGAACTGACCGATTACTGTAGTATCCTTCACATCACGGTAGCAACCAGGCTGATTCAACTCGTGTGAGCTGAGACCAGTACCAGCAGCAGGCGAATAGGGCTGAATGGTGTATCCCTTGTAGAGGAGACCCTTGCCATAGAGTTGCTTGAGCAACCACCACAAAGTCTCGATATAGCGATTGTCGTAGGTGATATACGGATCCTCGAGGTCCACCCAGTAACCCATCTTATGAGTCAGGTCGGTCCACTCCTTGGTATACTTCATCACATCCTTGCGACAAGCAGCGTTATACTCAGCCACAGAGATGGTCTTACCAATATCTTCCTTGGTAATGCCAAGTGCCTTTTCCACACCTAGTTCCACGGGTAATCCGTGAGTATCCCAACCAGCCTTACGCTTCACCTGATATCCCTTCATTGTCTTGTATCGGCAGAAGATATCCTTGATAGCACGTGCCATCACATGGTGAATACCCGGCATACCATTTGCAGAGGGAGGACCCTCATAAAACACAAACGAAGGGCATCCTTCGCGTTCGGTCATGCTCTTTGCAAACACATCCTTCTCGTCCCAAGCCTTGAGCACCTCTTTATTCACTTCTGAGAGGTTCAACTGGCCATATTCGGTAAATTTCTGTCCCATATATTGTATGTGTATTATATACCTATTTTTAATAAAGTGCAAAGATACAACAAGCAAAGCGGAGAACAAAATAAAATCCTTTATTTTTTACCGCAAGACTCCGCGTATCATCAAGCAATGCATAGCGCTTATTAAAATCAGTTCAAGGCAAGCAAAATATGAAAATTATTAGTACTTTTGCAAGTAAATAGACAACACTATAAAACAATACAAAACTTATGAATTGGCAAAACACTAAACACACCCTACTTATGGCAACCACTGTCATGGCAGGAGCCCTGTGCTCATGCACAGACAAGCTCGAACCCGGCTTCATAGGCAAGCATGAAATCAAAGTAGAGAATGGTCGCATGACCCCCGAAGTCCTTTGGGCAATGGGCCGTATCGGCGGCATGAGCGTATCGCCCGACGCCAACACCATCGCCTACAGCGTATCTTACTACAGCGTCCCCGAAAACAAGAGCCACCGCGTGCTCTACACCATGGACGCCAAGGGTAAACATCAACGTATGCTCACGACTACCACCGCTAACGAAGGTGACGCCGTATGGATTAAGGGCGGAACCAAACTCGCCTTCCTAAGCAATGCAAGCGGAAGCAACCAACTCTGGGAGATGAATCCCAATGGTAGCGACCGACGCCAACTCACACACACCGACAAAGACATCGAAGGCTTTGCCTTCTCACCCGACGAAAGCAAGGTTATCCTCGTTATGACCGTACAGAATGGCCCCAGCACCGTAGATCTGCACCCCGACCTTCCCCTCACCACAGGACGCGTCATCAACGACCTTATGTATAAGCATTGGGACGAGTGGGTAGATGAGATTCCCCACCCCTTCCTTGCCGACTTTGACGGAAATGAGGTTACCTCACCTCGCGATATCCTCGAAGGCGAACTTTTTGAGTCTCCTCTACGCCCCTTCGGTGGCATGGAGCAATTCTCATGGAGTCCCGATAACAAAACCATTGCATACACATGCCGCAAAAAGCGCGGTGCTGCCTATGCAAAGAGCACTGATAGCGACATCTACCTCTACGATATAGAGACTGGCACCCACACCAACATCTGCAAGGCCGACACCGACGATCAGAATATGGGCTACGACACGAATCCCCAATACTCACCCGACGGAACCATGATTGCATGGCAAAGCATGGAGCGTGACGGTTACGAGAGCGACTGGAACCGTCTCTACGTCATGGATCTCGCTACTGGCACCAAGCACTTCGTGAGCCACGCTTTCGACAGCAATGTTGACGAGTTTGTATGGCGTCCCGATGGAAATGGTTTCTATTTCAGCGGTGTATGGCATGGCACCACCATGATCTATAGTCTCGATCTCGATGGCACCTACACCCAGCTCACCGAGGGACAATACGATTTTGGTGGCATTACCCTCATGGGCGACCACATTCTCTGTAAGCGCCACTCTATGGCCGAGGCCGACGAGATCTATGCCTTCAATCCCGCCAAAGGAGACAAACTCACCCAGCTCACCACCGAGAACAAGCATATCTACGATCAACTTGAGCGCGGTAAGGTAGAGCCCCGCTGGGTGAAGACCACCGACAACAAAGACATGCTTGTGTGGGTTATCTATCCTCCTCACTTCGATAAGAACAAGAAGTATCCGACTCTGTTATTCTGCGAGGGCGGTCCTCAGAGCCCTGTAAGTCAATTCTGGAGCTACCGTTGGAACTTCCAGATCATGGCCGCCAACGACTACATTATCGTAGCTCCCAACCGACGAGGTCTCCCCGGCTTTGGACTAGAATGGAACGAAGCCATTAGCGGCGACTATGGTGGTCAGTGCATGAAAGACTACCTCACCGCCATCGACGACATGGCTCAAGAGCCCTACGTGGATGCCGATCGTCTCGGCTGCGTGGGGGCCTCATTCGGCGGATTCTCAGTATACTGGCTCGCCGGCCACCACGACAAGCGTTTCAAGGCCTTCATCTCACACTCAGGCATCTTCAACCTCGAGCAACAATACCTCGAGACCGAAGAGATGTGGTTTGCCAACTGGGACCTCGGTGGCCCTTATTGGGAGAAAAACAAAATGACCGAGCATTCTTTCAGCAACTCCCCTCACAGATTCGTCGACAAGTGGGACACTCCCATCCTCTGCATCCACGGTGAGAAAGACTTCCGCATCCTTGCCTCACAAGGCATGGCAGCCTTCAATGCAGCCATTCTCCGCGGCGTACCCGCACAACTCCTCGTCTACCCCGACGAGAACCACTGGATTCTGCGCCCGCAGAACGGTGTACTATGGCAACGCACCTACTTCGAGTGGCTTGACAAGTGGCTCAAATAAGCAAAGAATAAAAACATAGAGAAAAGAGGGAGAGTCTACACATGTCTCTCCCTCTCTCTTTAACAACCTCAAAAAAATCATCTACAGTCTAATAGATAGTCATCTATATAAAAATTCCATCTTCGCATGACCTCCGGAAGCTTATTTACAATTTCATTTTAATTTCAAGCCATGTTCCCATCTCGCCCTAGCAAGACACACACCCTCAGCTTGGCAAACGAAGCTATTGCCGATGCCTCTAAACTCTCATCACTATTTAATTTCATCTACAAAGGCAGCGACCCCACACGTTGGCGTGCAGCATGGATCATTGAAAAGGTTGCACTAAAACAACCGACATTAATCATTGACGAACGCGACAATTTCATACACCTAGCCATGCGTCCTAACACCCCAAACAGACTTCTCCGTCTATTACTTACAACATTACACCATCTCCCTGATGCAGAAGAATTAAACATCGCATTCTTTAATTTCCTACTCGACCGAATGATTGATCTTCAATCTCCCCCAAGCGTACAATCAATCGCCATGAAACTCGCAGCACGACAGAGCCATTACGATTCTTCGCTCCATAGCGAATTTCTCAGTATCATCAACAACTTGGAATTAAGCTACTACCCTGCCGCGACACGCTCAGTTCTAAAGAGATACATTTAAGAGATTATAATTCCAAACATAATATATTACAAATAAAAAAAGATCCTTACCATGACTGGTAAGAATCTTTACTTTTATAAAAAAGTCGCGCCGGATTGATGCGATGAAACTCCGAGAAATAGGATTTGAGTGCTCGCCCCCTTTGTAATCCACCGACTCAAGGTTACCCTTTTCAGGGCGTGGCCCGCCATTGGAAGTCGAAGCTGTCCTCGGTTTTCAGATAAATTTGATGAGTTTCCCAGTCTAAACCGACACGACTATTCTTTTTACGCCTAACGATAAGTTATGCACTATCCCTACTGGTTTTTGTCTTCGCTATCGTTATCGTCTTTTCTCTTCAAAGAACGCATATTAGAGTAGATTTGTTCATCCCTTACGAAATGTCCCCCTCTCTTTTCTTCTGCAAATATAGAAAGAATTTTCCATAAAAAAAAGAGGCCGAAGCCTCTTTTTTCTTTATCATGTTAAATAACACTTTTGCAAGAATGTTACTTAATCTGCATGAGCTACTCTATTAAGCAGCCTTAGCCTTAGCTACGATAGCCTTGAAAGCCTCAGGATGATTCATTGCAAGGTCAGCGAGAACTTTACGGTTGATCTCGATACCAGCCTTGTGCAATGCACCCATCAGTTGAGAATAAGACATACCCTCGA
>JAFZFZ010000084.1 GCA_017557005.1 Bacteroidaceae bacterium
CTCAACCCTAAACTCTATCCCCTTTCCCTTAACATTAACCTATATAAAGAAACTATATCATATGCAAACAATAATGAACGAGACTGCCTCTAACATGCTGGCAGCCTACCCCGAATGTATCAAGGAATCGAAGTCTAACAACCGCGCACAAGCCCTATGGTGGCTACTCATAGCTGCGGTGCTCTTTGCTATCTATTACCAACAGCCCGACAAAGACAGCACTTTGTGTCTTATGCAGATAGCGTTGATTGCTCTTGGCGTCGTTATGGCGGTGGTGAAGTTGCTTGTCAGCAGTGGCAAACTTATCTACATGCCCACAGGAAGCACTGTCAAAAAGCAATCCTATAGCTTCAATGTAGCCCTACAGCCCGATGTGCTCCGTTGTCTTGAAGAGGGAAATACCTCACGCCTCAAGGCACTCAAGACCGACGATACAGGCGGACTTTTGGTAGAGCTCCTCGACTCTGATGACCATCTCTTCATGGCTGCTCGCTTGTTCAAGTATGAGCCCCATGGCTATGAGGCTAAAACCGATTGGGTAACTATGAAGCGATAATTTCCCGATGACTTACATTTTGCTTATCGTCAGCCTTGTGCTCCTCGTAGTAGGAGCCAACTGGCTGGTCGATGGTGCAGCTGCCATTGCCCGTCGACTCCATATGTCAGAATACATCATCGGTGCTACCATCGTAGGCATGGGCACCAGTGCTCCCGAGTTGGTGGTGAGCGTCATCTCCTCTGTCGGTGGGCATGGCGACATCGCCATTGGCAATGTGGTGGGTAGTAACATCTTCAACGTGTTGCTCATCCTCGGCATCACAGCACTGATAATGCCTATCACGTATACGCGTGAGAATATTCGCCGCGACATACCTATCAATATCGGTGTGTCGGTGCTTGTCATTGCCCTGTGTATATTGACCAAGGCTTGCAGTGGCGAGTACGGACTGGGCCGTATCTCGGGTCTTCTCATGCTCTGCCTCTTTGTCTGCTACCTATGGGGTTCGTTGCGCAGTGGACGCGACCAACAAGCCACCTCCGATGACGCCTGCGAGGCCGCTACGGGCTATTATCGCTACACGTCGGTGTGTGTCATCTCCATCATGGCAGGCTTGGCGGGTCTTATCTACGGTGGTAATCTGTTTGTCGACTCCGCCTCGGCCATCGCCCGTCAGTGGGGCGTGTCCGAAGCCATCATCGGCCTCACCATCGTGGCAGGAGGCACCTCGCTCCCCGAGTTGGTATCCTCCGTTATCGCCGTCACCAAGCAGAAGGGACAGATGGCTCTCGGCAACATCGTGGGCAGCAACATCTTCAACATCCTGCTCATTCTCGGCACCGCCTCCACCATTTGTCCGCTCACGATGGGAGGTATCACCTTCGTCGATTGGGGCGCTATGCTGCTCTCCAGCCTTGTCCTATTAGCCGCTGCTTATACCTTTGAAAAACACACGCTCGACCGCAAAGATGCACTGATCTTCCTACTTATCTATGCTGGCTATATGGTATGGCTGTTCTGAATATTAGACCATGAACAAGGATTCTCAATGATCACTATAGTGCTTATTATCGGCCTCTTCGTTCGTCTGTTTGCCACTCGTAACAGACGGAATCATTCCCGTTGATTCGTGGACGAGGTGAATCCCTTGCCAACATTAACACTACCCTCCCGCCCGAATGCTCGAGTGGGAGGTGCTTGTTTAAGTCTTATCTTGCTTCTGAGTTGTTGGACAAATAAATTCACGAGGTTTTGAAGGTTAGTATTTCACCTTGAAATAGTCCAACAAAGCTTTGTAGTTATCTTGTGCGGTGAGGCAGGTGTCCATCAGGTATCCCTTTATGTGCGGCCATTGTTGCAGTCCACGGTAGTAAAACATCTTCAATTCGTCGGTGATGATGAAGGGGACATGTCCGTTGGCTAAGCACTCCTTGAAAAGGATGAGGCGACCTACACGGCCATTACCATCTTGAAAGGGGTGTATGCACTCGAATTGATGGTGCAGGTCAAGGATTTCCTCCAGCGTCTTCTCCTTCTTGGCGTTATATTCCTTCAAGAGTACTTGCATCTCGCGATGCACCCTCTCGGGTGGCGTTGTTTCATTGCCTCCCACCTCGTTGGGCAGGCGCTTGTATTCTCCCACAGCAAACCATTCGTTCCGACTGTCCGAAGTCCCATTCTTGAGTATCTGATGCAGCCCCTTGATGAAGCCTTCGGTGAGACGTTCCTCGGCATGGTCGATAATAAAATCAATGCAGCGGAAGTGGTTGTTGGTCTCAATGATGTCGTCTACATTGATGCTCTCGGTAGTGATGCCTATGGTGTTGGTCTCGAAAATATATCGTGTCTGGTCATGCGTGAGCCTACTACCTTCAATATGGTTTGAGTTGTACGTGAGATCTATCTGTGTGCGGTGGTAGATGCCGCCCGTCAGACGCATCTGCTTTTGTTGTCGTAGCACCTTGAGCAGTGGAGACATTTGCACTTTTCCCCGTTTGGGCAGAGTAGCTTCAGCGGGGATATTCCATGTTTTACCTGTAAGGAAAGCACCCTCAATTTTTCCTGTAGCGCAATAGTTGCGCACCGTACGCTCTGACACCCCGTATTGCCGGGCAAAGTCTGATACTGATACATACTCCATAAGCTATTCTCCTATATTTAGCCCTATCTATCGGCAAGTTTTCTTCATCTTAACGCCACAAAAGTAATATTTCTTGCCGATATCGGCAAGAAATGGGCGATAAATGTCAAAAGTTAAGTAGGGAGATAGTCATCGTTTTCGTTATCGTTTTCGTTTTTATAAGGCGTGAGTCGTTTATGGGGTGTTGTCTTGCTTCGCCCTCGCTGCCATTTGGATGCTATCACTCGCGAAGCGGCTATAACACGCGAGTTCACGATGCGTGCTTTTGTGCTTTTGCCTTTAGCCCCTTACGAGTGGCGACCTAAAGGTTCGTGGATTTTGTATGAGATATAAAAATAATCCGTGAGAGAAAAAAGGTGCTCCGTGAGAGAGGATTAGAGACCTCTGAATAAGTCTCACGCAGACGAAAGAAGAAAAAGTAGGAGTTTCTTTGGTCAATCTTGACAAGATTACTATATTTGCAGCGAAAAGGTGGCTGTTTGGCCACTATTTATGCAAGATGTATTTGGAATTATGAGATACTTGACCTTAGAAAAAGCCCTGGAGGCATGGCAGCAATTGCAGCCACTCACGGAAGACGACCGCAATCGGCTGAGCCGACGATTTACCGTAGACTTCAACTACAACAGCAACCACATCGAGGGCAATACGCTGACCTACGGACAGACAGAGATATTGCTGCTCTTTGGTAAGGTGATAGGTGAGGCCAATGTAAAGGATGTGCAGGATATGGCAGCCAGCAATGTGGCACTGAAGATGGTGAACGAGGAAATACAACTCAAGGAGATGCCCCTGACGCAGCATTTCATACGTACCTTGCACCGTACCCTGTTGCGTGAGGACTATACCGTCTATCGCAACCTGCCTGGAGGTGTGCAGACCAGCTACACCGTCCATGCCGGACAGTACAAGACACGTCCCAACAGTGTCATCACCCGCTATGGCGACCGCTTCGACTACGCTTCGCCCGAAGAGACACCGGCACTGATGACCGACCTTGTGGACTGGTACAACCAGGCCGAGCAAGAGGGCAAGCTGTCGCCTGTAGAGCTGGCCGCACTCTTCCACTACCGCTACATCCGCATCCATCCCTTCGAGGACGGCAACGGACGTATAGCCCGACTGATGGTTAACTTCATCCTTGCCCGTCACGGATACCCGATGATCGTGGTACGTAGCCGCAACAAGAGTGAGTATCTAGAAGCCTTGCATTCGGCTGACCTTGTGGTAGGCTCAGAACCGAGCAAAGGAGCGCATGCATCGCTGCAGGAGATAGGTCCTTTCATGAAGTATTTTCGTAGTTTGGTAGCTCGCGAGGTATATACCGATGTTTGTTTCCTCACCGAGTCAGACGAACGGCTTTGGTGGTACGATGGTGAGCGCGTGGAGTTCCGCACAGCCAACTATCCGCATCTGCTCCGGCTGATGCTTTCCGAACCGGTGCTTACATTGGAGGATATGCAGAAAAGATTAGGAGTCAACATGTCGGCCGTCAAGAAATTGGTTGCCCAACTCTTAAGCAAGCACTACATAGAGCGTGGAACGGCCGAAGGCTCTTGGCGAGTCTTCCTCACCCCCTCGGTGTAATGACCTATAGAGTATAGAGTGAAGCTAACGATATACCATCATGGCAATAAACTTTGAAAAATCGTATACCAATGTAGACATTGCCTCCATTGGCTTCCCCAAGAACTGGGAGGAGGAGCCTTTGTGGAAGTAGAATAGCCTTTACACCCTCACGCCCGGACCTTCGTTCGGGCGGGAGTCGTTTATGGGTTTTTTTGTCCTTCCCCCCTTCCTTTCTGCCCATTTTTAGTGCTGCCACTTAAAAAATAGCAAAACAAAGCC
>JAFZFZ010000085.1 GCA_017557005.1 Bacteroidaceae bacterium
CTACAACATATGAATACAGATAAGTAGCAACATTACAACTATAGTTGCAACGATAACAACAGCAGCGATTACTACATATGATGGTAATCGCTGCTGTTACTATAGACAAATATTAATACCTGTACTTTATCGGATGCTTACCATATTGCTATAAGTTTGCGTTTTATAAAACAATAGGGCTGGCCTCCGATTGGGAAGTCAGCCCTTTTTGTCTTATACTATTGCTCTTAACTATTATTCCAGGCTGCAAGCAGATCGGCCACGATGAAGCTGCTGCCGCCTACGTAGATGAAGTCGTCGTTATCGGCTTCGGTGAGGGCGGCTCGTGTAGCCTCGGATACGGTGGAGTAGGTGGTGCCATGCAAACTGTGCTTGGCTGCCAAGGCTTGTAGCTCATGGCTGGGTAGAGCGCGAGCTACGCTGGCTTGGGTGAAGTAGTAGGTGGCGTGCTTGGGCATCAGGGCGAGTACGGCGTTGATGTCTTTGTCGTTGACCATGCCGAAGACGATGCGTAGCTGCCTGCAGGGTTGTGCCAAGATCTGCGGTACGATGTATTGGAAGCCTCCGATGTTGTGACCCGTGTCGCAGATGAGGCGGGGCGAATCGCTGAGTTGCTGCCAGCGTCCCATGAGGCCAGTGAGTGGGCATACCTGGGCAAAGCCGTTGCGTATGGCCTCTTCACTGATGTGGTATCCGATACGTTGCAGTTCGCCGATGGCATGGAGTAGGGTGTTGACATTCTTCTCTTGGCAGTAGCCGCGCAGTGCCACTTGTAGGTTGCTGTAGGGCTGTGTCTGGTATATGTCGTAGTTGGCATCGCCGCCCTTGCTCACAATCATGGGCGTTTCTTGTGCGAAGATGATGGGGGCTTGCTTTGCGGTAGCTTCGTTGGTGAATACGGGACGGGTCTCGTCGTTGTGTTCGCCTATGATAATGGGGGTGTGGGGCTTGATGATGCCAGCCTTCTCGTGGGCAATCTTGCCGAGTGTGTCGCCCAGGAAGCCTACGTGGTCAAAGCTGATGTTGGTGATGAGGGCGAGGTCGGGGCTGATGATGTTGGTGCAGTCGAGTCGGCCACCCAAGCCTACCTCGATAACGGCTACGTCGATCTGCTGCTCTGCAAAATAGTGGAAGGCCATAGCCGTGGTGAGCTCGAAGAACGAGGGGTGCAGCGGCTCGAAGAAGGCGCGGTGCTGCTCTACAAAGTCGATGACAAACTGCTGGCTTATCATTTGTCCGTTTACACGGATGCGCTCCCTGAAATCTACCAAGTGGGGTGAGGTATAGAGTCCCACCTTGTAGCCGGCCGATTGAAGCACAGCTGCCAATGTGTGTGAGCAAGAGCCCTTGCCATTGGTGCCTGCTACGTGTAGCGTACGAAACTTGCGATGGGGGTGACTGAAATGTTCATCCAGGGCATGGGTGTTGCTCAGACCCTCTTTATAGGCTCCCTGTCCGATGTTTTGGAACAAGGGGGCACTATTATATAAATAGGTGATGGTTTCTTGGTAGGTCATTTCCTTATAGCTACTTCGTAGCGGTTAAAGCACCTGCGGTGCGGTTAAAGAAGCTTCGCTTCGGTTAAAGTTGCGTTGCAACGGTTAAAGTAACCTTCGGTTACGGTTAATCGCACCTAATGGTGCTGGTTAAAAGCTAATCGCTAACAGCCAACCGCCAACAGCGCAGCTCCGCTGCTGTTTTCGTTTTCGTTAACCCTTAACCCAATTTTAATTGAAATATTTCAGATTATCAACTGAGGGTTTTAACTCGCCTTGTTCAATCTTGTGGATAATCTCTACTACACGGTCGTTGGCGGGGGTGGGGAAGCCTACCTTACGGCCAAAAGCGGATACGGCTCCGTTGATGGCATCAACCTCGGTGAGTTTACCCTTCTCCAAGTCCTGCAGCATGCTGGCTTTGAGCTTTGCATGTTTGCGTATGGCGATGGGGATGATGAAGAAGGAGAGGGCTTTCTTCACGGGGTTGGTGTAGTTGAGTAATTTGACGATGTCCTTGCCTTGTACGGGCTCTATGCGGATACCTCCCTTTTGGCAAACGTCGATGCACTCCTTGATAAGTGCCTGCACGATACGGCGAGAGGCACGTGGACCAGCTGCTTCGCCAAAGGTGCAACCAAGTACGGCGCTCATGCCAGAGAAGGAGGCATTGATGAGCAGTTTGCTCCAGCGGGTGCCAAGGAAGTTTTCCTCTACATCGACCGTACCCATCAGCTGAAGCAGTTCTTTTACCTTATCGAAATGCTTGTTGCGACGCTCGGTGATGGCTCCTAATGAGAAGGAGAGGGCATCGGGCTCACTGGTGAGTTCGCACACTCCGGGTGATTGCAATGTGGCACCCCAAGCCACGGTGCATCCTAACACGCGCTCTTCGCCAAGAATCTCGGCTATCTGAACCTCGGGTAGTCCGTTTTGAAAGGTTACAAGTACACCGTCGGGTGCAAGGTACTCCTTGAGCATCGTAACTACCTCTACATTGTGTTGCTGCTTGGTCATGAGGAAAAGGATATCGTATTGTCCGCTCATCTCAGCAGGGGTGTATGCTGTGACGGGTTGGGTGAACTGTACGGTACCTGTAACCTGTGCACCATGTGCTTGCAAGGCTTCGATGTGTGCCTTGTTGCGATTGATGAGGTCGATGGCTACACCAGCTTTGCTGATATAGGCTCCGAGTATTGTGCCTAATGAACCGGCACCATAGATTGCTATACGCATTGTTTTCTTATGGTTAATGTTGAACGATGAACGGTTAATGTTGAATGAATTTCTTCCCCCTTTAACCTCTAACCGATTATAAATTCTCAATGTCCTCGATGAGACAGTCTACATTCTCGCTCTTGGTGGCCCAACTGGTACAGATGCGCACTGCTGTATGCTCCTCATCGATGCGTTGCCAGAATGAGAAAAGATATTTCTTTGACAATTCTTCGTATTGGGCATTGCTGAAAATGGGGAACTGCTGATTGGTGGGGCTCTCGATCAAGAATTTGATTCCCTTGGCTTGGAGCGCTGATTTGATGCGCATGGCTTCGTCAATAGCGTGCTGGGCAATCTGCATATAGAGATTGTCGGTAAAGAGCTGGGCAAACTGTATGCCGAGCAAGCGACCTTTGGCCAGCATGCCGCCGTGACGCTTGATGCTATAGCGGAAGTCGCGCTTCAGTGTATCGTTGCTGATTACTACAGCCTCTCCAAATAGAGCGCCTACCTTTGTGCCGCCAATGTAGAATACATCGGCCAGTGTGGCCAATTGGGGCAAGGTGATGTCGCTCTCGGGCGAACATAGTCCGTAGCCGAGGCGTGCTCCGTCGACAAATAGGGGAAGCGCATATTTACGGCATACGGCGCTGATGGACTCCAACTCGTTGAGGGTATACACGGTGCCTACCTCGGTGGGGAACGAAATGTATACCATGCCGGGCTGTACCATGTGCTCGGGACCATCTTCGTGCTGATGAGCAAGTACGGCTTCTTCAATCTGGGTAGCAGTCAGTTTGCCATCGGGCGAGGCGATGGAGAGTACTTTGTGTCCGGTACTCTCGATCGCTCCCGTCTCGTGTACATTGATATGTCCGCTCCCAGCTGTAAGAACTCCCTGATAGGGACGCAGTATGTGAGAGATGACGGTAGTGTTGGTTTGTGTGCCACCTACGAGGAAGTGTACATCGACGTTGCTGTTGTCGCACGCCTGCTGTATGAGCAGTCTTGCTTGGTTGCAATAGGGGTCTTCACCATAACCGATGGTCTGCTCCATATTGCTTTCGAGCAGACGTTGCATGATCAGCGGGTGTGCTCCCTCGTTGTAGTCACATTGAAATTGTATCATATTATTTTTAAGTCTCGCAAGCTCAACTTTTCAGGAGTTAAGGTAGTTAAAAGGAGATAGCACTTCGCTTTTGCTCCATATTATCTCCCTTTATCTTCATTTAACTACCATCTTACGCACTTGCGAAAGTTTAGTTTCTTATATATAATTATTTCGCTTCGGTCCAGCTCGGAGGATTGACTCCCATGAGGTGGCGCACGAAGAAGTCGTAACGCTTGTGCTCGCCATAGGCCTCACCCATGGTGTGGCGCTGGCCGGGGAGGAAGACAAACTCGAAGTCTTTGCCTGCCTTCACGAGGGCGTTGACAACCTGCATGGTTGATGCGGGGTCTACATTGTCGTCCATCTCGCCCACTACGAGCATCAAGGGACGGGTGAGCAGGTGGGCATTCTCTACGTTGCTGCCCTCCTTGTACTGGTCGCCTACGGGGTAGCCAAGCCACTGCTCGTTCCACCAGATCTTATCCATGCGGTTGTCGTGGCATCCGCAAGCCGAGTAGGCTGCCTTGTAGAAGTCGGGGTGGAAGAGTACGGCGGTCATTGCCTCCTGGCCACCTGCAGAGCATCCGTAGATACCTACACGGTCAATATCCATATAGGGATACTTCTCGGCAGCGGCACGTATCCAACTGATGTGGTCGGGGAGACCAGCATCCTTGAGGTTCTTGTGGCAGATATTCTCAAACTCGCGTGAACGGAATGAGGTGCCCATACCATCGACCATGACAACGATGAAGCCAAGCTCGGCAATAGAACTCATGTAATAGTGGTGGGCGGTGAATGTCTTGGGCACGTAGTGGTCGCCGGGGCCTTGGTAGATGTACTCGAGGATGGGGTATTGCTTCGTGGGGTCGAAGTTTGAGGGACGGATGATGAGTCCCCACATGTCGGTCTTACCGTCGCGGCCCTTGGCTGCAAACACCTCGGGTGCGCGCCAGCCTTCAGCTTCGAGACGTGTGATGTCGGCGGTCTCGAGAGCCATCACTGCATGGCCGTCCTTGGCATCGCGCAATACGGTGACGGGAGCATCGTTGGCGGTAGAGTATACATCTACAAGGTATTGCATGTCGCGTGAGAACCATGCCTTGTGTGTGCCACGCTCGGGAGTGAGGTCGGTAAATCCATTGCCGTCGAAGCCTACACGGTAGTAGCGGATGTGATAGGGGTCTTCGTCGGTCTGTACGCCATTGGCAGTGAAGTAAATCAGTTCGTTCTCTTCATCGATGCGTACGATTTCGCGTACATACCATTCGCCCTTGGTGATCTGATGGAGGGGCTGGCCGGTGGTGCGGTCGTACATGTAGAGGTGATTCCAGTTGTCGCGCTCGCTTGACCAGATGATGCGTCGGCCATCCTTGAGGTGGTGGCGGAAGATGCGTGAGTAGTTGACATACTTATCGCTGCTCTCTTCGATGATGGGGCGCACGCTGCCATCCTCGGCTGAGAGCTCGAGGATGCGGTAGTTTTGATGGCCACGCTCATTGAATTCGAAGGTCAGGGTGCGGCTATCCTTATCCCAACGGGGACGACTGATATTGTATTGGTGCTCGAAGAGGTCGGTAGAGGGGATGATGGCGCGGCCTGTCTCTACCTCGTAGATGCAGGGTACCTTGAAGGGGAGCTCGTCGCCAGGCTTTGCATACTCTTGCTTGTGGAGCTTGGGCTGCAACTGATCGGCTGGTGATGACTCTACATAGTATACGTAACGCTTCTCGGTGGGGCGGATCTTGCATGATACAACCTTGCGGCTATCGGGGCTCCACTGGATGTATGCTGAGTAATAGTTGGCCAAGGTGCCATCGATGCTGAGTTGGCGCTCGCGGCCTGTAGCACGCTCACGTACATAAATGTTGTGGTTCTTGATGTAGGCGGTATACTTGCCGTCGGGTGAAGGTACGGGTGAGGCTTCAAGCTCGTCGTCGCGCTCCATCCAGTGGCGCTGACGTCCCATGGGGCGTTGGGGGAATGCATTTGCCTGTGGTGTGCTTTCCTCGGTAAGCTGGTTCTTGCGGGTGTTGTAGATCCAACGATGTCCGTTGGTCTGGAAATGGATGACGTCGAGCTTCTCCTCTACGGTGAGGCGCTCGAGGTTCAGACCTTTAGCGCGAAACTCGCGCTTTGTAGCATCGCTAAGCGCTTTTGCAAGCTTGTCGTGGTTGAACAGTTCGGTGCGCTTCTGCTTGGCGGCATCTACAACGACATAGATGCGACCCTCGGGAGTGTTGCGCACATACCAGAAGCAGTGGGTGTCGCCAATCCAGTTGGGCTGCACATTGTCATAATACACTTTGCCAGAATACTTGGCACGCTGCTCGAAAGCGCGCTTGTAGTCCTCTGTGGTACCTTGGGCCAGAAGGTTGGCGCTGAGGCATGTGAGGAACACGAGGAATAGTAGCTTTTTCATTGTGGGTATTGTTTTTTTATGATTAATGGTCATTAAGGGGGGATAAATGGGGATTAAGGGGTGTTAGAGACTTTGCTTAAAAACTCAAAAACTCATGATTTTAATTCCTCATTCCTCATTCGTAACGCTTATCTCTCCAGCCAAGGAGCGGTTCATGGTCTCACGGATGGTTTCGGGCTTGAGGCCTTGCCCCATCAGATACATCAGCTTCGTGAGCGCAGCCTCTACGGTAGAGTCGTGTCCGCTGATGATGCCTGCTTCGAGCAACTGAAGGCCCGTCTCGTAGAGGTTCATCTTAACGCTTCCTGTAGAGCATTGTGTGATGTTGACGATGATTTTGCCCGCTTCGGTAGCCTTGGCCAATGCTTTGGTAAGCCATTTGGCGCGTGGTGCATTTCCACTACCGAAGGTGCGGAAGATGATGCCCTTGAGCCATTTGCCTTGGAGGATCTTCTTCACCACCTGAGGTTGCATGCCCGGGAATAGTGAGAAGATGATGATGTCGGTATTCATCTTATAGTGGGGCGTGAGCACGGCATTGGGGTCATAGGGCTTGATGAAGTGTCGGTGATACTGAATCTCAATGCCGGAGTGAGCCAATATGGGGTAGTTGTTTGACTCAAAAGCATCGAAATTTTCGGCACTGATCTTGGTGGTGCGGTTTCCACGCATGAGCTTCTCGTGGAAGAAGACGCATACCTCTGGTACAATAGGGGTGCCATCGGGGTTCTTGGCTGCTGCAATCTCAATAGCCGTAAGGAGGTTTTCCTTGCCATCGGTGCGAAGTGCTCCGATAGGCAATTGGCTTCCGGTGAGGATGACGGGTTTCATTAGTCCTTCGAGCATGAAGCTGAGCGCTGAAGCTGTAAATGCCATGGTGTCGGTGCCGTGAAGGATGACAAATCCGTCGTATTGCTCATAATTGCTATAGATTATACCCACCAGTTCGGCCCAACATTCAGCGTTCATGTCAGACGAGTCGATAGGCGGATTGAATGCAATGGAGAAAATGTCGAGATTGAATTGTCTAATCTCAGGGACATGCAATAATAGATGGTCGAAATTGAAATTCTCCAAAGCTCCAGTCTCTGGGTTCTGGATCATACCGATAGTACCACCAGTATAGATGAGAAGGATGGAGGCCGGTTTGGATGTTTGGTTCATAGGTTGACATTTGATTTTAAGTGCGAAGATAATGAAAAGTCGTCTTATGAACAAAACAATCGGGAGATATACGCGTTTCTTTAATAAGTTAATAAAAAATTAAGAGTAAAATGTTTGTGTGATAAGGCAAATTGCTTTACTTTCGTTGCAAAATAGTTAAACTATGAATGTACAGATCGTTCGAAGTCTTTGCGTATTGCTTATAGGCTTTTTGTTTTTGGCGTTAGGCAATAGCGCTTTGAGTATGTTGGTGGTGGCTGTGGGAGTCTTGCTGATGATTCCCGGAGTGTTCTCGTTGGTGTCCTATCTGCGTCATTTGGAGCAGCGTCCTATGTTTCCGCTGGCGGCATTGGGAAGTTTCGTGTTGGGCTTGTGGATGGTGATGTCGCCTGCTTTCTTCGTGAGTTTCTTTATGTATGTTGTGGGTGGTGTGCTGGTGGCTCTTGGCGTGTATCAACTGGCAGGATTGTCGGTGACAAGTCGCGCCCTGGCGGTAGCTTGGCCCTTGTATGTGCTGCCTATCGTCGTATTGCTGGTGGGATTGTTTGTGATATTCAATCCTTTTGAAGCGGCTGCAATCCCTATCATCTTAATAGGCGCCGGCTGCATCATCAGTGCTGTTAATGATATCATTGCAGCTATACGTTCGGCAAAATTGCAGAAGAGAACCAAGCAGAGAAATGAATATATGGATGCTGAAATTGTGGAATAATACATGTCTCTGATAAATGTGTGTGCTTAGTATGCAATAAAGGAGTGAGATTCTTTGCAGTGTTAAAAAGAATATTTAACTTTGCGGTGCAAGATTCTGAACTTTTATATTGAAGATTCTATATTACGAATATAAACAGATACGACAAACATGAAAATCTTACTTACTGGTGGTGCAGGCTTTATTGGAAGCCACACCTTGATTGAGCTCACAGAAGCTGGCCATGAGGCTGTAGTAGTGGACAATCTTGACAACTCGTCTCCCATTTCATTGAAGCGCGTTGCTAAAATTATTGGCAAGGAGGTACCTTTCTATAAAGTGGATATCCGCGATCGTGAAGGCTTGCAGAAGGTGTTCGATGAGCATAAGTTTGATGCTTGTATCCACTTTGCAGGTTTGAAGGCTGTGGGTGAGAGCTGCGCTAAGCCTCTTGAGTACTACGAAAACAATATGAATGGTACATTCGTACTCGTTGATGTAATGCGTAAGAATGGCTGCAAGAACATGATTTTCTCTTCAAGTGCTACCGTATATGGCGATCCCGCTATTATTCCTATCACTGAGGAGTGCCCCAAGGGTCATTGCACCAATCCTTACGGACAGACCAAGTCTATGCTCGAGGAGGTGCTCATGGATGTGCAAAAGGCAGATAACGAGTGGAATGTAGTATTGCTTCGTTACTTCAACCCCATCGGTGCACACAAGAGCGGTACTATCGGTGAGAACCCCAATGGTATCCCCAATAACTTGATGCCTTACATCACACAGACTGCTGTAGGTAAGCGCGCTGAGCTCGGTGTATTCGGTGATGACTACGATACACATGATGGTACTGGCGTACGCGACTATATTCATGTGGTTGATCTCGCACGTGCTCACGTTGCAGCATTGAAGGCTATCGTAGAGAATAAGGGTATCGCTATCTATAACATTGGTACTGGTCACGGCTATTCTGTACTCGATGTAGTTAAGGCGTTCGAGAAGGCTAATGGCGTTCCTGTTCCTTACTCTATCAAGCCCCGTCGTCCGGGTGATATCGCTACTTGCTATTGCAATCCCGCTAAGGCTGAGGCTGAGTTGGGTTGGAAGGCTGAGTTCGGTATCGAGGAGATGTGTCGCGATAGCTGGAACTGGCAGAAGAACAATCCTAACGGTTTCGAAGAGTAATACCTATTATAAATAGGATATAAGAAGGGCGGCTAAACATTGTTTGGCCGCCCTTGCTATTGTATCTGTATGCTATGTTTTAGTATGCAAACAGGGGATAGCTCTTCATGGTCTCGTTGACACGAGCGCGAACGCTTGCGATAACCTCTTCGTTTTCTACGTTAGAGAGTACGGTCTCAATCATCTCGGCAATCTCACTCATGAGATCCTCCTTGGCACCACGTGTGGTGATGGCAGGAGTACCGAGGCGGATACCTGAGGTCTGGAATGCTGAACGGCTATCGAAAGGTACCATGTTCTTGTTCACGGTGATGTCGGCCGATACGAGTGCCTTCTCGGCTACCTTACCTGTGAGGTCGGGGTATTTCTCGCGCAGGTCGACGAGCATGCTATGGTTGTCGGTACCACCAGATACGATGGTGAAGCCACGTGCGATGAGGGCTTCGGCCAATGCCTTGGCGTTCTTCTGTACCTGTGCCTGGTACTCCTTATACTCGGGCTGCAAAGCCTCGCCGAAGGCTACGGCCTTGGCTGCGATGACATGCTCGAGCGGACCACCCTGGATGCCGGGGAACACGGCAGAGTCGAGCAAGGCTGACATCATCTTCACCTCGCCCTTCGGAGTGGTCTTGCCCCAGGGGTTGGGGAAGTCCTTACCCATCATGATGACGCCGCCACGAGGACCGCGCAGGGTCTTGTGGGTGGTAGAGGTTACGATGTGGGCGTACTTCACGGGGTTGTCGAGCAGACCTGCTGCGATGAGACCGGCGGGGTGAGCCATGTCGATCATGAGGATGGCGCCTACCTTATCGGCAATCTCGCGCATGCGCTTGTAGTCCCACTCACGTGAGTAGGCCGAGCCACCACCTACGATGAGCTTGGGCTGCTCGCGAAGAGCTACCTCTTCCATCTGGTCATAGTCAACGCGGCCAGTCTCCTTATTGAGGTTGTACTCGCAGGGAGTGTAGAGGATACCTGATGTGTTGACAAGCGAACCGTGTGAGAGGTGTCCACCATGAGCGAGGTTGAGACCCATGAACTTGTCGCCAGGGTTGAGGCAAGCGAGGAATACGGCTGCATTGGCCTGTGCTCCTGAGTGGGGCTGTACGTTAGCCCACTCGGCACCAAAGAGCTCCTTGAGGCGGTCGATAGCCAATTGCTCGCTCTTGTCCACTACTTCGCAACCACCATAATAGCGGCGTCCGGGATAGCCCTCGGCATATTTATTGGTCATGCACGAACCCATGGCCTGCATTACTTGGTCGCTGACAAAGTTTTCTGATGCGATGAGCTCGATACCCTTGAGTTGTCTCTGATGTTCTTCTTCAATCAAGTTGAATACTAAATCGTCTCTTTTCATTTTCTTAATGTTTAAAATATCGTTGTTATCCTATAATTGGGTTGCAAATGTATGTAAAAAAGACGGAATGACGAACATTTTGTAAAAAAATATTTGGGAAATGTGATATTCGTTCGTGTGGGTGTATTGAAATAATTATTCATTTATTTTGTCCTTTACTTGGTTTTCAGTACTTTTGTGGTAGTTTTGTTCCGATGCCCCATTGCTGGGCTATGGATGAAAAGGGAATCAGGTGCGAATCCTGAACAGTCCCGCTGCTGTGTGCCCTTCGATTGTACATCGAATCTGTTGCCACTGACTATTGTTGGGAAGGCCGATGTGCTGGGGTAAGTCAGAAGACCTGCAAAACCAGTTAAACCACGTGTATTCGAGGAAAGTATGCGTAGGGACAAATTTGTTTTACTTTCTTGTTTCCAAAATCAAATGAAGAAAGTGTTTTGTAGCGCTGTATGCGCTTGTTTGGCAGGCTTAGTGCTTGTGAGTTGCGAACCGGTTAATCTCGGAGGTGGAGGTCCTTCTCCGATCGAGATGAGTATGCCTGATGTGTTTATCCTATGTGAGGGTACCTATGGGGCAAACAATGCCGATATATCGGCATATAAATCGGATAGCTTACTGTGTGTGGGTGAATATTATTTGTCGCAAAATGGACAGTACCTGGGCGATACGGGGCAGGATATACTCTATCATGATGGATATATCTACGTGTCGGTATATGGCTCGTCGTACATTGCCAAGCTTGATCTCGAGGGTAAGGAACTCATGCGATATGCCTTCTCGCCTGTAGAGGGACAACCGCGCTACCTTGCTGCACAGGGTGACTATGTGTATGTGACATTGTATAGCGGTAGAGTGGCTAAGTTGGCTGCTGAAAACTTGGAGGTGGTGGACTATGCTCCTGTGGGCAACAATCCTGAGGACCTTATTATATATAAAGGACAAATGCTTGTGGCCAATTCGGGTTGGGGATACGATAATCGTGTGACGGTGATTGATGTGGCTACCTTTGATTCGATAGCCTCCATCACCGTAGAGTGGAACCCCCAACAGTTTGTCGTGGCAAACGATAGTGTGTATCTGTTGGCCAATGGACAGTATGATGAGAACTGGAACTGCGACTACCCGGTGCAACACGTCGATGTGGCTACGGGGGTGGCGCGTACGATAGCACATGCTACACGTGCCGTAGCGTATGAGGGTACATTGTATATGTGTAACTCGACTACTGACTGGGCTACATATAGCACAGTGAACAATTTCTTTAGCTACGATGTGGCAAGTGCGGCTATAGACAGTACTTCATTTTTGCACGATGATACTGGAGAGTTAGCTTCGAATAGTATCTATATGATGGAGGTGAACCCTAAGAATGGCGAATTCTATATCGGGCTCGCAGGCAATAAGTTCGTGTCGTCAGGTATGGTGCACCGTTGCGACAAGGAGGGATATCTGCTGCATCGCTTCGATGTGAAGGGGGCCAATCCTAATCAGGCGGCTTTTGTGGGTGAAGAGTAAAATAATTGTTTATTTGCTCGTTTATTCGTAACTTCGCAGCATGCAAGTGCTACATCGACCATATTATGATTTTGCAACCTTCTTGGCTCAATATTTTGAGTGCAAGGTGCAGAAAATCTCTGTACATGCTGGGTTCACTTGTCCCAATCGCGATGGGTCGAAAGGGGTAGGAGGGTGTACCTATTGTAATAATCAGACGTTCAACCCCGACTATTGTAAACCGGAGCTTAGTGTGACGCGTCAGTTGGAGGATGGCATGCAGTTCTTCTCGCACAAATATCCTTCGATGCGCTACCTTGCCTATTTCCAGGCATATACCAATACGTATGGCGAACTGGAACGATTGAAGGCCATGTATGAGGAGGCACTTGCGGTGGATGGAGTGGTGGGGCTTGTCATCGGTACTCGACCCGATTGCATGCCTGATGCTCTGCTCGATTACCTGGAGGAGCTCTCTCACCGCACCTTTCTCATGGTGGAATATGGTATCGAGAGTGCAAATGACGATACGTTGCGTCGCATCAACCGCGGACATGATTTTGCAACAGCTGTCGATGCTATTCGACGCACGCATGAGCGTGGAATCCTTGTGGGCGGACATGTCATCCTCGGCTTGCCGGGTGAGGACCGTGAGGAACTGCTACGTCAAGCGACGGAGTTGGCTTCCTTGCCGCTCGATATGCTCAAATTACATCAGTTGCAACTGATACGGGGCACCCGCATGGCTCGTGAATACGATGAGCAACCCGAGGAATTTCATCTCTACGATGTAGACGAATATATTGAATTGGCTATCGACTATATCGAACGTATACCTCAGACGGTAGTCATCGAACGGTTCATATCTCAGTCGCCCCGCTCGTTGCTGATAGCTCCCGATTGGGGAATGAAAAACTACCAATTTGTAGACCGACTACGCCGACGCATGGCTGAACGTGATACATGGCAGGGAAGATTGTATAGTGTTTAGAGTATAGTGAATTTAATTAAGATAGTATGAAAAGACATTACATTCGTTGCATAGCTATGGTGATAGCTATCTTAGCAACAGGCATCATGAATGCTACTGAACTCACCGATAAGTTGGCTTCACTGGCTGACGTGAGCAAGGTGAAGGAATTGAAATCGACTGATGGATTGGAGAAGTTGGTATGCTTTGTCAATCAGCAACTCGATTGGGACGACGCTGAGGAAGGTACCTTCGGGCAGCGTGTCATCATTAAGCATCGCGGTTTTGATCGTCCCACGGTGATGGTTACCGAGGGATATGGCGCTGCATATGCCTTGAATCCCAACTATCAGGAGGAGTTGTCGACCTTGCTTGATGCTAACCTTGTGTTTGTGGAGCATCGTTATTTCTTGGAGTCTACGCCCCAACCATGTGACTGGAGTCATCTCACGGTGAAGAACTCGGCAGGTGACTATCATCACATACGTAATCTCTTGCGTGGGGTGTATCCAGGTAAGTGGTTTACCACAGGTATCAGCAAGGGAGGACAGACTACCATGTTTTACCGCTCCTTCTATCCCAATGATGTGGATGGCTCGGTATCGTATGTAGCTCCGCTCAACAAATCGCTCGAGGATGGTCGTCACGAGCCGTTCATCAATCAGGCAGGTACTCCTGAGGAGCGTGCACGTATTCAGGAATTTCAGTTGGAGGCTCTCAAGCGTCGTGCTACAGTAGAACCGATGTTTGCAGACTATTGTGCTCGTAAGGGTTACACCTTCCGTGTACCTATCAGCGAAATCTATGACCTGGCCGTACTTGAGTACTCGTTTGCCTTCTGGCAATGGGGCGATGATGTGGCACAGATCCCTGCTGTGGATGCTTGTGATAGCACTTACTACAAGCATCTGATCGATAAGTGTGAGCCTAGCTATTTCTCTCTGCAGACTCCCTACACCTCGTTCAATGTACAGGCTATGCGCGAACTTGGCTACTATGGCTATGAGACGGAACCCTTCGAGGAGTATCTCTCTGTAGATTACACCGAGGGTTATATGCGTCGTGTGATGATACCCGAGGAACTCAGCTATATCGAGTTTGATGCCAACCTCTATGAACATGTCAACCAATTCCTTAAGGGTAACGATATCCCCATGATGTTTATCTATGGTCAATATGATCCATGGACGGCAACTGGCGTGACATGGCTGAAAGGTAAAAAACGCATGCATGTTTTTGTGGAGCCTCGTGGTTCGCACAAGGCACGGGTCGGCACGATGCCCGAAGCTACGCAGAAGGAAATCATGAAAATTTTGCGCCGTTGGGCAAAGTAATGTAATACCTATTAATATATAGTATAATGCTTCATTTGCGCGACCTCTATATAGGCTATAGCGATGATAAGAATCGCCATATCGTGGCCGAGACTCTCAATGCCTCGTTGCCCTGTGGCGTGCTCGCATGTCTCATAGGTGCCAATGGAGTGGGTAAGTCTACCTTGATGCGCACGATGGCTGGTTTTCAGCCTTCGTTGCGTGGAGAGGTATGTATCGACGGACGTCCTATCGGTACCTATACGCCGAAGGAACTTTCTGAACGTGTGGGAGTAGTGCTTACCGAAAAGAATATGCCTGCCGACCTCACAATTGAAGAGGTGGTGGGATTGGGGCGTACGCCCTTTACCAATTTTTGGGGTACGCTTACAGCTTCAGACCGTAAGGTGGTGGATGAGGCTTTGTCGCTTGTGGGACTCGATGCCTTGCGTAACCGTAAGATACATCAGGTAAGTGATGGTGAGCGGCAGAAGGCGATGATTGCGAAGGCGTTGGCGCAACAGACTCCGGTCATTTTTCTCGATGAGCCTACGGCTTTTCTTGACTATCCGAGCAAGATTGCGATGATGCAACTCTTGCGCCGACTGGCTCACGAGCAAAATAAACTCATCTTGCTCTCTACGCACGATCTGGAGATTGCTTTTCAAACGGCCGATCATCTTTGGCTATTGCAACAGTCGGGGTTACATACAGGTACCCTATCTGAGTTGTCGGAATGTGGCGTCATATCGGAATTCCTTGATAGCGACGAACTTCACTATGATGTCAGCACCCAGCGCATCATACTAAAATGAATCAATAAATTAAAGAATCTAACATACAATGAAAAAACGTAACTTTGTTTCCCGCATTTCGATATTTGTAGCTTTTGCCGCAATTGTAGCTTGTCAGCCAAAGATTCAATATGAGAGCATTCAGGTAGAGGCACCCTTTGATATGCCTCAGATATGTGTGCCATTATTTCCTGAACGCGATTTTGATATTACTGCCTATGGTGCAGTTCCTTCGTCAGAGGAGGTATGCACCAAGCCAATTGCTGAGGCTATAGATGCATGTCACAGTGCTGGTGGTGGACGCGTGGTAATACCTGCGGGAGAATGGCTAACTGGTCCTATCCACTTGAAAAGCAATGTCAATCTTTTCCTCGCTGAAGGGGCTGTTGTGCGCTTTACCGATAACCCCGACCATTATCTTCCTGCGGTTCCGACCTCTTGGGAAGGCATGGAGTGCTACAACTATTCCCCCCTTGTATATGCTTACGGGTGTGATAATATTGCCATTACAGGTCCTGGTAAGCTATATCCACATATGGGAGTGTGGCGCACATGGTTTAGCCGTCCCCAACCCCACATGGATGCATTGGCGGGACTATATCATCAGATGTCCAATGGTGCCCCTGTTGAGGAACGTCAGATGGCTTTAGGTGAGAACCATTTCCGTCCTCATCTGATTCATCTCAACCGATGTTCTCATGTCTTGCTCGATGGCTTTAGTATCGAAAATAGTCCCTTTTGGACCATTCATCTTTACTTGTGTGATAACGGTTTAGCTCGCAACCTGAATGTAAAAGCTCATGGCCATAACAATGATGGCATCGATTTGGAAATGTCGCGTAACTTCCTTGTCGAAGACTGTATTTTTGACCAAGGCGATGATGCAGTCGTTATCAAGTCGGGACGCAATCACGATGCATGGCGAATCAATACCCCGTGTGAGAATATCGTCGTGCGCAACTGTACCATTAAGGCTGGGCATACCCTGCTAGGAATTGGTAGTGAGTTGGCTGGTGGTATACGTAATATTTATATGCATCACTGCGTAGCTCCCAGTACGGTACATCGTCTTTTCTTTGTGAAGACCAACCATCGTCGTGGCGCTTTTGTGGAGAATATCTATATGGATAGCATTCACACTGGTGGCACCTTACGTGTGGCAGAGATTGATACCGATGTTTTGTATCAGTGGCGTAATTTGGTGCCTACCTATAAGGATACGCTCACTCGTATCAGCGATATCTATCTCACCAACATTCGATGCGATTCAGCGAAGGCTATCTACGAGTTGCGTGGAGATGCTCGCCTGCCCATTCGTGATGTGGTGATGCGGAATATACAAGTCGATGTGGTGGCCGATACGCTCAATAGCGCACAGCATGTTGAAGGGTTAGTGGTAAACAATATCACCTATCAGCATCTCGATCCAGGCACTCTACCTCAACTTGATAGGTATCTTGACAATAAATAATAGGGTACGCCTTATAAGGAGCAAAACAATGGTACTAGGAATGGTACGCTGAGATCGACTACTAAACCATGGAAGATGGCGATTGGCACGAACTGCGTGCCACTGATGCGTGATATGACGGGGAGTGTAGTGTCCGCGGTGGTGGCTCCGCCAAGGCTGATGGGTGCTAGCGGACCGAACAGACGGAGTAGTAGGGGAGCGAAGAGTAGGGTGGTGACTTCGCGTAATACATTATACATTAACGCTATGGTACCTAACTCTACATCGCGCATCTCAGTGATGAGCATGCTCGATAATGAGTAGTAGCCAAATCCGGAACTCACGGCTAGCCAATCGGCTATACTCCGGTCGGTAATCAGTAGCGCGGTGAGCAATGCACCTATCCAAGTGCCGGTGATAGTGATGATGGGCATCAACACAAATCCCTTCTTTAAGTGACGGAAGTTGCGTCGTAACTCCTCGTTTTGTCCGATGCCGAAGCCTACGCATATCAGTAATACGCAAAGACTATAAAATGATGCCTGTTCAGGAAGGTAATTATCAGCTCCCCAATAACCCATCACGCAGCCACCGGCAAAACATGCGAAGATGATGAGGCTCTCATGCATTGTGACACATAGACCTCGTAGACTGAATTGTTGTTTACCGCTGTGATTTGTTTTGTGCGCTTGTCGCTCATTCTTCGGTTGTACGCATCGCCACATGAGCATAGCGCCAATGCAACAACATAAAGTTGTGAGTATGGTAATGAGTAGGGCCTTGGCACCCAATTGTCCCAATGAACGGGTCAGCACTTCATTGCCTCCGATCTCAATACCGATGAAGAATAGCATCACCCAAATTGATAGCGTGAGTATACGGCCTACCCAGTGTTGTGGCCAACGGCGCAACAGATAACCCACTACTGCGCTTCCCCAAAGTATGAGTAATACGATAAACATGTTTAATAGATTCTTAGCTGCAAAGTTCGTCTTTTTTTGTGAAATAGCAAAATTAAGAATATGATAGCGCCTTTTTTAGGTTTTGGATGTAAATATTTTCATAGTCTTTTTTGACGAATGTAACTTTTTGTAGAATATTTCTTGCATTTTGTTTGTTTGTAATGAAAAATACTATAACTTTGTCGCAAAACAAATAGGTAATAGGTATGAAGGCATTAGTAAACCTAAACACGTATTGGTGGTGGCTCGTCAGAAAAGATTGAGCACGGTTTTTGCTGATGTATTTATATAAAAGGAATCAAACAATATGTAATATACGAATCCGGTGCTCACAGACAAAGCATCGGATTCTTTTAATTTTATCATGGTTATGAAACAGAAGAGATTTTTCTTGTCGGAGAATGATATACCTACACAGTGGTACAATATACAGGCTGATATGGTAAACAAACCTATGCCTATGCTCAACCCCAAAACGGGAGAACCTGTGAAGCCTGAGGATTTGTATGAGTTGTTTTCGCGCGAGGCGTCGAACCAGGAACTCAATATGACGGATGCGTGGATTGATATCCCAGAGAAGGTACGTGAGATGTATACATATTATCGTAGTACACCGCTGGTGCGTGCCTACGGACTGGAGAAGGCATTGGGAACACCTGCGCATATCTACTTTAAGAATGAAAGTGTGAGTCCCATTGGATCCCATAAACTCAATTCTGCTCTTGCACAGGCCTACTACTGCAAGGAGGAGGGCGTGACGAATATTACTACTGAAACAGGAGCGGGTCAGTGGGGCGCTGCGTTGTCATATGCTGCTAAGGTATTTGGACTTGAGGCTGCGGTGTATCAAGTGAAGGTTTCGTATGAACAGAAACCCTACCGACGTAGTATCATGCAGACCTTTGGTGCTCAGGTGACACCATCACCCTCGATGTCGACACGTGCTGGTAAGGATATCCTTACAAAATATCCCAATCATCAGGGTTCGCTCGGTACAGCAATCTCGGAGGCTGTGGAGTTAGCTCGAATGACTCCCAACTGTAAGTACACTCTTGGTTCGGTGATGGGACATGTGACGTTGCATCAGACGGTAATCGGATTGGAGGCTGAAAAGCAGATGGCCATGGCGGGCGAGTATCCTGATGTGGTGGTGGCCTGCTTTGGTGGAGGTAGCAACTTTGGAGGTTTGGCCTTCCCCTTCATGCGTCATAATATAAAGGATGGTAAGACGACACGCTTTGTGGCTGCTGAACCGGCCTCATGTCCGAAGCTTACACGCGGAGAGTTTCATTACGACTATGGCGATGAGTCGGGTTACACGCCGCTGATTCCTATGTTTACGCTCGGACATAACTTCCGTCCCGCCAATATCCATGCTGGTGGTTTGCGCTATCATGGTGCAGGACTTGTGGTGTCGCAACTGCTCAAGGATGGTATGATGGAGGCTGTTGATATCGAGCAGATTGAGTCATTTGAGGCGGGCACAATCTTTGCTGCTGCTGAGGGTATCATTCCTGCACCCGAGTCGTGCCATGCTATCGCTGCAACCATTCGTGAGGCAAAGCGCTGCACTGAGACAGGTGAGTCAAAGACGATACTTTTTTGTCTGTCGGGACATGGACTCATTGATATGGCTGCCTACGACCAATATTTAGCGGGTAACCTAATCAATAATAGCATCAGTGAGGAAACGATTGCAGAAAACATTGCAGAACTAAATAGCAAGATTCCGTATTGAAGAAAATACTGATTCGAAGGAATACGGCGGACGATTATACTTATCTTTCGAGTTTATTTTGTACCTTTGCACCGTTAAATTCGGATAAAGTAATACAAAATATATGAAGAAGACATTTATTTTTGGTTTGTTGGCGCTTTGCTGTATGGGCGGCTATGCGCAGGACAAGGCTGTGAAGGCCGAGATTTATGGTTTCGTACGCAACTATTTTACTTATGATTCACGCAGTTGTGTTCAGTCAAACGAGGGCTTGTTTAATATGTTGCCCAATGATGTAAACTATGGCACAAATGGTGAAGACCTCAATGAAATTCCCTCGGTGCGTTTCCTTTCTATGACCACACGTTTTGGTTTGAATGTTACTGGTCCTGAAATCTTCGGTGCTAAATCTTCTGCTAAGTTTGAGTCTGATTTCTGTGGTGCCTCTTCAGGTACAGCATTTAACCTTCGTATTCGTCAGGCCTTTACAAAATTGGCATGGGAACATTCAGACCTGCTCGTAGGTCAGGCATGGCATCCTATGTCGGGTGACCTGATGCCCGAGGTGTTTAGCCTTGCAACTGGAGCTCCCTTCAATCCCTTCAACCGTTCACCGCAGGTGCGTTACAACTATGCTCCTGTTAAAGGACTTTCGTTTACTGCTGCAGCCCTTTACCAATATCAATATGGCTCGGTAGGTCTTGATGGCAAAACCTCCAATACCTATTCGCGCAACGCTCTCGTACCAGAGTTCTTTGTGGGTATGACTGCTAAGGGTGAGCACCTCACTGGTGGCTTCGGTGTGAATGCTTCTACCATCGCTCCCCGTGTGGTAGCTAATAATATGCGTGTAGATGAGCGTCTCACTAGCTACTCGGCTATGGTGTTCGGTTCGCTCAAGGTGGACTATCTTTCAGTGCGCGCTAAAGCAGTATATGGTCAGAACACCTCTCACATGCAGCAGCCTACAGGTTTCGGTATCGTGGAAACATTTGAAAATGGCGTAAACAGCTACGAGTCTATGCAACTTGGTTCAGCCTGGATTACCATGATGTATGGTAAGAAGTTGCGCTATGGCTTCTTTGCAGGTTGGCTCAAGAACTTTGGTTCTGCAGGAGAGAAGTTTACAAGCTTGGTGGTACGTAATAATACAGGTATGGATCAGGCTTATCGTTTCTCGCCCATCGTGACTTACAAGGTGCAGAATATGCAGATTGGCCTTGAGTATGAACACACTGCTGCGGCTTATGGCGAGTATTTCGTACATGAGAATGATTATCCCCGCCAGCTGACCAATGGTACCGTGACCAATACGCATTGGGTGGCCAACAACCGTGTGTGTGTAATGGTGAAATATGATTTCTAAGAGTCAACAGTCAATAGACAATAGACAACAGACGGGAGCTGATAATTCTCAATTTGTTGAATGCGTGCCCAACTTCAGTGAGGGACGCAACATCGAAACTATCAACGCCATCGCCGAAGCTATACGCTCGGTCGATGGCGTTCGTGTATTACATATAGATCGTGGAGAAGCCGCCAACCGTACGGTGATTACCTTTGTAGGACCAGTGCAAAATGTTGTAGAGTCGGCTTTCCGTATGGTAAAGTGTGCTGCAGAACTGATTGATATGCGCACTCATAAGGGGGAACATCCTCGTATAGGCGCTACCGATGTGTTGCCCATCATCCCGCTGAAGAATATTACATTGGCCGAGTGTGCCGAGTTGGCCCGTAAGTTAGGCGAGCGCATATATAAGGAGTTGGGTATTCCGACCTATTGCTATGAGGCTGCAGCGTACCTGCCTGAACATATAAACTTGGCGGATTGTCGTCGAGGTGAGTATGAAGGCTTATGTGATAAGATGCTCGATCCGGTGATGCGCCCCGACTTTGGTGGCGAAGAGTATACCGAGCAGGCAGCTCGCTCGGGTGCTACGGTTGTGGGTGCTCGCAATTTCCTGATTGCTGTAAATTTTAATCTCAATACTGCGTCGCGTGAGGTTGCTGCTGCTATTGCCGCTCGTGTGAGAGCCAGTGGAGAAGTGTGCCGTGATGCAGATGGTAATGTTGTACGTGATGCTGAGGGAAAGGCTATGCGTCGCCCCGGTTTGCTACGTGGCTGTAAAGCTATAGGCTGGTATATTGAGGAGTTTGGCTGTGCACAGGTGTCAATGAATATCAATGACGTGGCACTTTGTCCCATCCATACGGCTTATGAGACAGTATGTGCCGTGGCTCGTGAGTTAGGGGCTGAGGTTACCGGTACGGAACTTATAGGTCTGATCCCCGAGGATTGCATGATAGAGGCGGGTAGGTACTTTGCTCAAAAGTTATCGCTCAGTAGTGTGACGCCGAACGAACTGATGGCGGTAGCCGTCAGCGCAATGAATATGGATGACCTTTGTCCTTTTGATATAGAGACAAAGGTGTTGTCGGTGTGAAATAATAGATATTTCTTAAAGGAGGACTCTGTTACTCCGCTTCAGGAGTGTGGAGAATGATGCTGGTAGCACCAAGGGTGATGATGGCGCCGTCTTCGATACGTCTCCGATCTTTAGGACTCAATACCTCATTCATAACAAAGGTACCGGTGATACTCTCATTGTCGCGTATCGTATAGATATAGTTGTTGTTCTTGCCGCGCTTTACATTGATAACACAATGACGGCGATCCATGCTTGGGTCGTTAGTCTCAATGGCTACATCAACTTCATCGCCTTTGTTGCGGCGACCTATGATGTTGTCTCCCAAGTGGAGTGGGTGTTCCTGACGGAAACCGAACACATTTTCAACGGCAACGATGGTACCTACGCTTTCGGTTTGCTCTTCTGTAGATAAGTTACCCTTTGACTCTTCACGTTGCAATGCACGTAGTTTACTCACACCAATGCGTATGCCAAATTGTTTTTTACAATTATCGCATACAAATACCAATGACTGTCCTTCGGTGTATTTTGTTTCGTCAAATTGGATGAAATTATCGCACTTCGGGCAACGTACTCTTTTCATAGGGTAGCTTTAGTTTGATACGGCGAGGAGCCATGCATTGGCAAATGCTTCGTTGGTGCGAAGGGTATTGAGGTAGCTGTTGGCCTCGTCTTTGTTGGTGAATTGTGTGAGAGATATGCGTATACGACCATCGCGTTCAACGAGTGACACGTCTGTATAGCCTTGAGCAGCATATTTGCTTACTATCTCGTCGGCACCACGATGGCTGGGCAAACTTGCAACAATGATGTGGTAGCTACGTGTACTTACAACTTGGGGCGCGGGCGCTGTTTGCTGCTGTACCTCTGATACTGTAGTTTCAGTTGTTGTCTCGGTAATCTCACTTTCAGTAGCAACGGCTTCCGTAATGGTTGTTTCGGGATTGCTGGTTACTTCTGTTTCAGTCGATTCTGTTATAGCTTCAACTTCGGTGATATTTGATGCCTCTACGAGTGCTGTAGAAGAGATGCTTGTCATATCAGAAATGATGTCTGCAACTTCAGATGTCTCCTGTGTATTTGTAGAGGGCATCTCTTGTGTCGCCTCGGTACTGATTGGCTTTATCAATTGCAAAGAGGCAATATCAGTAGGCTTCTTATCACCTATGGGTAGCGATACCATCAGCAGGAGAAGGAGAATGGCTGCAGTAGACATCACTTGGCGCAACATATGTTTGCTGATGTGGAGATCAAATGTCTTCTCCGTTTGTGTGATGACTTTTGCGGGCTGCTTGGCCTTTTCGTTCGTTGCTTGTAGTTGGCTGAGCTCTTGCATGAAGAATGAACCCAGTCCAAAATGCTTGGGCGAACTGATACCTGCAGTTTCGGGTATGAATTGAATGGTTTGGTAGATATCCTGTTTGATGACTCCAACGCGGGGAAGTGTAACGCTTCCCTCTTCGTCAAGCGCGTCGCGTAACTCTTCGATAGCAACATCAATCATATAAGTAGCGCGCGCGTAGTCTACCTGATAGCTCTTCATATAGCTTTGTGCCAATAGACCATCGTTCATAGTGATGGAGGCATTAAAGCTGATGTTGCGCGTTGGAGGGTAGTAAAGATGCTCCTCGCTTGCATAGTATGCGGGAACGGTATGTGCGATGAAACCACCAAAGCCAGGTAGTATCACACAATCGTTGGTGCGCAACAAAAGGTCGATATGTCGAGCTAAATTTCTCATTTTGCTACAAAGATAGTGCAAGGCGAGCGAAAACGCAAATTTATTTGTAGTTTTCCGAGCCGCAGCCTATCTTCAGGCTGCGTAGCAGACTAAAGTGGTGCGAGCGAAAACGCAAATCTCAACGAGCGAAAGTAGAAAAATGCTTGCTTTTTTTTACTGAGCGAGGCAGAGATTCAAAGAAGTTAAATTTATTTGTAGTTTTGCTTTTCCCTACGGCTACCGCCTTCGGCCAGCGACCTAAAGGTTCCGAGCCGCAGCCTATCTTCAGGCTGCGTAGCAGACTAAAGTAGTGCTGTTTATTAATCCTTATATATTTCGTCGCAAATCTTGCCGCAAAGTATTTCAAGATAGTGTCGATCAGTATCATCAAAGGTGGCTAATGTATCGCTGTCAATATCAAGTACGGCGTGTACGGTGCCATTGGCGATGAGCGGAACTACGATTTCAGAACGAGAACTTCCGCTGCATGCGATATGTCCAGGAAACTGTTCAACGTCGGGTACCACTTGTGTAGAGGCTTGAGCCCATGCTGTACCGCATACGCCACGTCCATATCGGATACGGTAGCAGGCTACGTCGCCTTGGAAAGGTCCGAGTACCAATTGTTCGTCTCTCACCAAGTAGAAGCCTATCCAAAACCATCCAAAGGCTTGGCGTAGGGCTGCAGTGGTATTGGCAAGTACGCTTATCTCTTCGTGCTCATCGCTGATGTAGGGAATGAAATCTTTGAGAAACTGCTCGTACCGGGCAGTCTTATCCATATTCTGATAGCTAAATTGCGGTTCCATATATTATATTCTCTCTACTACTTTCTCAATCAGATAGTCTATTGTACTCTTATACCCCGTGTTAGCCTCCTTGGCTCGACGGTTGGCGATAACCATGCATACGGTCATGGCTTTGTGTCCGAGTAGGGTAGAGAGACCTGCAAGTGCTGAACCCTCCATCTCGAAATTGGTGATGAGATGTCCATCGTGTTCAAAGCTCATGATCTTCTCATTTTGGTCGGGGTCTTCGAGTGGGATGCGTAGCTTGCGTCCTTGCGGACCGAAGAAGCCTCCGGCAGAGATGGTGACGCCTTCTACCATGTCGCCTTGATTGATGCGTGCCAAGAGATCGGAATCATTGTCTATCACATAAGGCGCACCCTTCTGAGGGTTCCATTGCATGTGGCGCGTAAAGGCCTCTTCGAAGCAAAGGTCGCACACCGCATTGCGTCCTGCATAGTAATTGAGCAACCCGTCGAATCCGATGCTCTTACGCGAACAGACAAATGTGCCTACTGGAGTGTGGGGTTGTAAACCTCCACAAGTACCAATACGTACCAGTTCCAATTGACAGAAGTCTGACTTTTGGGTACGGGTGTTAAAGTCGATATTTGCGAGCGCATCCAGTTCGTTGATGACAATGTCGATGTTGTCACAACCTATACCCGTAGAGAGCACGGTGATACGCTTTCCCTTATAGCATCCTGTGATAGTATGGAATTCGCGACTACAGATGTCACATTCGATCGAGTCGAAATGCGAGGCTACCATAGCCACTCTGCCTGGGTCTCCCACGAGGATGACCTTCTGTGCCAATTGCTCAGGCTTGAGGTGTAGGTGGAATATCGAACCATCGTCATTGATGATAAGTTCGGAGGGAGCGTAATAGGTGCTCATATGCTGGTTTCTATAATTTTCTGTAATTGATTTCGGCGTTTCGTATCATCATCTCCATGCCGCTCACCTCAGTTTCCAGCAATTCGTGTTGCTGTTCCATGTGCAATAGCTCCTCGGTCATGCTCTCACGTTCGCTCTTTGTGGCACGAGTATACTGCATGCGTCTTTCCTCGAGTTTTTGAGTCAGTTGGCTGAGTGATTTGATCTTGTTTTGCCAATCCGTATAGAGTTGTTTTGCTTCGGGACTCTTGAAGTCATCTATGTGATGATAGTCAATGAAATCGTTGATGACAAAGGTGAAGGTGGTACTCTTATCTTCCTTCGGAGTTTGTAAACTCAACATGAATAGTGCATGTTCGGCTTGGCGCACCGCCTCGCTATCGGTCTGCGTGGCTGCTATGCTATAGATATGTGCCGCATTGATGATATCCAGCTTGTTATCCGACTCATAATCGTAGTACACTTTCTTTTCGTTGGGTACGAAAGTGTATATACATACCAAGCTATCGGGTAGGTTACGATCCGTAGCAAACCATCCCAATCCGTTGATTTCGTCAATAGCCATCATGTAGTCGTTGCCTGTAGAGTTGAATGGCATACCCACATTTTCTGGCAATAGATATCGGTCGGTGCTGGTGTTGAAGCGTGTGATATATATATCATATCCGCCCAATCCATCTAAACTATTATTGGCAAAGTAGATGGTCATTCCATCAGATAGCATGAAGGGGTAGTTGTTGTCACCATTGGGCATGCCATTCAAGGGCGAGGGCTTGCTCCAATCGTCCAGCATCTTGTAACGCATGTAGAGTTGTAGCTTGCCGTCCTCATCAATGTCACTATAGTATATCTTGTCTCCCATCTCGGTGCGGTAGGCAGTTCCTTCGGGGGTCTTGCTTTCTGTGATTACCTGTTGGGTAGTGCTAATACTGCCACTCTCATGTCCAATATTGTAGGCACTTAAGAAGTTCTCCTTGGGCATAACCACACTGTCAACGATAATGATTTTCTCAACACGTTTCAGATATTTAAGCTCTTGGGAAATGCGGTCGAGTTTTTGGGTATATTGCACGAATCGTTCATCAGCAGGGTCTACTTTTTCGAGATAAATCTCATAGTTCTCAATGGCTTGCTCATACTCTCCATCCGAAACATAGTAGTCGCCAATGTAACGATAGGCATTCTCTACGTCGCTATCTACAGCCTTCTTAAGGTAAGGTAAAGCCTTGGCATGTTCGCCTGTTTCGTTGAGGCAGACACCATACCAGTAGTTCATGCTACCGCTTTTTGGGTTGCTCTTAATCAATTTTGCAAATACGGGTTTGGCTTTTTCATATTCTCCGGCGGCAAACCATTTTTTTGCTTGTGTCTGGCTTTGTCCGAATGCCGTGAGGCTCATGCATAGCATCAATACGAGTAATATATGTTTTCTCATTTTTCGCTTATATATATAGTATAGGGCGAAGATAGACAATTTTATTGGTATACCGGTACAAAAGGTCCGACAATTTATGAATTTTATACATTTTGATGTAATTTTGTACCCTATAACTTCCAATCTATGGCTCAACGCACCGAAGAACAACTGCTAATGCATCGCCTCCGTCATAAGTTTCATAAGACGGCTGCGGAGTATAACCTTATTGAAGAAGGCGATCGCATTCTCATCGCAGTATCGGGTGGCAAAGACTCCTTGGCATTGCTCGAACTCATGGCAGCACGCGTGCGTGTGCTCAAGCCCCGTTTCAGTGTTGTGGCGGCCCATGTAGTGATGACCAATATCCCTTATCAGTCCGATACGGAGTATTTGGTCAATTTTGCTCGCGAGTTAGGAGTAGAACTCCACGTTGTAGAAACCTCTTTCGATGCTACCGGCGATACCCGTAAGTCACCCTGTTTCCTCTGTTCATGGAACCGCCGTAAGGCCCTTTTTGAGACTTCAAAGAGGTTGGGTTGTAACAAGATCGCTCTCGGTCATCATCAGGATGATGTGTTAGTGACTCTCCTCATGAATATGACCTTTCAAGGCGCCTTTTCTACCATGCCGCCAGCGTTGAAGATGGATAAGTTTGACATGACCATCATCCGTCCCCTCTGCCGCATCGAAGAACGCGATATCCAGCGCTTGGCAGAACTTCATGAGTATCGTAAACAACAGAAAAACTGTCCCCACGAACATACCTCCAATCGTAGCCGTATGGCCGAGGTGCTCGCCACTCTCGAAGCACTCAATCCCGAAGCTCGTTACAACCTTTGGGGTAGCATGACCAATGTGCAGACTGATCTGCTACCACCTAAGGTCGACTGATACGAGAATATTAAATCTCCAGAATCTCGTCAAAATATTCCTCCCAGCCTTGATCGAAGGCGTGGCCTATCTTCAGACCATAAAACTTAGTGCCTTGGCGGCGATACCCAGTGAATTGCTTGCGTAGCTCTACATGACACAGGGGGATACGGAAGTCGGTAAACCACAGCACATCAGCTGAGGCATACTCGCCGCTTTCGAGTAGGGCAAATACTTGCTTCAGCATCTTTGTGGCATTGGTATCGCCCACCGAACGTTGCCTGAAGAATTCGAGCAGAGCGGTACGGTCGCGTCGCACCTCGATAGGGCGTGCCTCTACGGAGAAGGAGATGAGGTAGAGGTCTCGATGTTGACGCTCGGCAATGGTGAGCAGTTTCATCATGAGCGAGTTGGCCAACTCTTCGGGGAGTCCGGCCATACTGCCCGAACGGTCTACGCATACAATCATCGGTCCCTTCAGTCGTGCCGGGCGTGGAGCCACTTGGCGCGAAGGCTTCAGCAGCTCGCTCTTGTGATGGAAGGTCTGCAGGTTGCGCGTGGCGTATTTATAGAGGAACACATCGTACAACTCATCATCGCTACACTGCGCCACCTCAAGGGGGAGCATCGAACGGATATCCTTGCTCAGCGCTACACCCAGGATGTCGCTCTTGGCGGCATGCTCCATCTTCATGTTTCCGCCTATGGCTACGGGCATACGCTCAGCAGCTTCGTCATCGGCTATGCGCCCCATCTTACCCGCCATCTGCTCCAGTTGGGGATACTTCTTCTGCCATGCCACAATCTTGAGGTGTTGGTCAAAGAGCAGACTGTTCCACTGACCGCCCATGAGTCCCCATACTTGGTAGAATTGTTCCTTTTCTACACCTTTCTTTCGTAAGTATTCGGGTATATCCTCAATATTTTGCTTTAGTATATTGCTGTTGTTGTCCTTTATCTCATCGATGTCGCGTTGGCGCAGTTGTTGTTGCTTGCGGTCGAAGGCTTTGCTCCAGTCCTCAATCATGTTCTTCCAGGTCTCCTCATCGGCCAGTTCACCTTCGTTGCCAAACTTGTCGCGGTAGTAACGCTCGTCGAAACCGAACTCCTCATACTCTTCGCTTATCTCTGATAATAATCGATCCCACCCATCACGTTTCTTGCGCTCGCTCCATTGCAGGGCATGCTGCATCTTCTGAGTGTGACCTTGAGCACATGTTTTTCTGAAGTTCTCGCGTGTAATAATCTGCTTGATGAATGCCAACATATTGTCATAGAACACACGCGCTTTCACCTCATCGCTCAGTACGCTATAAGCCACGAAAGGATTAGACATCACCTCGCGCAGGTAGGCTACCAAGTAATCATCATTCCATTGGGGAACTTGACCAGTTCTAACAAACTCGTCAAGAATATTTACATAATATTTCCCCTCAAGAAAGAGATTATTCATAAAGTAACTTGCTGATGTCGGAGCGTGTCTGTGCCACACTCTTCATATATTCGTTTACTACGGAGCGTATGTAGGCTCTGTCCTCAGGTGTAGCGAAGATGTTGTCCTCAAGGCTCATGATGATGCCATTGAGCAAAGTGGCTATTTGCTCTATTTCGTTTTCATAATCATATTCCTTGAATTCTAAAATATTGTCTGATGCGCTTTTTGCTGCAGCCATCTCGCGTGCCGAGTAGCGTTCCAGTTCGCAACGCACTCCATCAATATATAAATACTTGCTGTCGCGCATGAGGCGCACCTTGCGTCCGTCATGAAAATCCACGCCCTTCAGTCCTGGCTTCTCGAATGCTCTAATACGTTCCTTCGTGGGAGCTGTTTGGTCGTTATACAAATGTCCGAGGATAGAGGAGCGCTCGCTCATATCCGGCAAGCGATGAAAGTCCGCAGCAAATATATAGGTGTTACCCGTGTTATAGGTAGAGAGTCGATAGTAGAAATCGTCAAATAAGATAAGGTTGGCATCCTCCTTTCTTGCTAGTTGCTTCGAGTCCTTCAGTGCCTTAGCAGCTCGCTTGCCACGCCGCGCATTATCCACAAGGCTTTGCAGCTGCTGGTGTTGCTTGCTGACCTCGGCAAATACAGATTTCGTCACCACCTCACGCACCACCTCACGCTCTATGGGTTCGTTCCATAGGCAGTAGGCGAGCACGGCAATGTCCGTGGGGTTGGTCTCGGTGCGTCCATGTATGAAAGCCGATGCTTTGAGCAGGTTTACCGCCTTCTTCCATCTACGGTCGCTGATGTAGATGCTATATTCCGACTCGCCATGCTCGTCTTTGAGACGCTTCATGCGGTTGCGTATGTAGAGGATGCTTGCCTGCACACTCTTGTCCACCTTTACTTGGGCTATCTGTTGCTGCCACTCGGCATATTCCTCGGGCGTTATCTGTAGCTCTTTCAGTCGGGTAGAGTAGGTCACCTCATCGGTGTCGAGTATCATAGACAGGAAGGTGTTGTCCTCCTTGATGCTGCACGATATGCAACGCACCAGGAAGCGGTCCCACAAAGCCTCTAATCCCTCGCCCTCTGCGGGCAACTCATTGCTGGCAGCTATCAATAGCTTCAGTGGCAGCTTCACCTCCTTGTCGCCATTGCGGAAGACCTTTTCGTTGAGTGCTGTGAGCAGTGTGTTCTGTATGGCAGGTCCTGCCTTCCATATTTCATCGAGGAACACCACATCTGCCGTAGGCATATACCCTTCGGTGACGCGCTCATAGGTGTCGCTCACCTTCAGCTTGCTGATGCTCACTGGGCCAAAGATGTCGTCGGGCGTAGAGAAGCGCGACATCAGGTATTCAAACGATACTGCTCCCTTGAAGGCATCCTTCAAGCGGCGTGCCACCATACTCTTAGCTGTACCCGGAGGACCCAGCAGGATGATGCTCTCACCCGCCAGTGCCGCCAACATACCCAAGCGCAATTCCGTGTCTTTCTCGTATACACCCTTACCAATCTCTTTCAGCAGGGCTATGATGCGTTCTTTGATGTCCATGTTGTGTCTTTGTTTTGTAATTGCGAAGGTAGAAATTATTTGTTGTTCGCGCAATATTGTGAGCAATAAACTTTTTGTCGTGCTGATGCTTGTGTCTAATAATGAAAAAAATAGGGACATGTTTTGTATTTCATTCGTTTATTCCTACCTTTGCATCATTGCAGAGTGAACAATAGTACACACGAAATTAAAATATTTTTCTTATGAATAGAAAAACACGTCATTTGGTATTGCTGGGGACGATATGTCTCTTGTGTTCGTGTATTGACAATACATACGACTTGAAAAACAAAGAGATATCTTTGGATATGTCAATCGAGGGAAACAAGATAGCTTTCCCGTTGGGTAACTTGAAACCTATTCTGTTGGATTCGATGCTGAGCATTGAAGATCAGGAACTGCTGAAGGAGATTAACGGTGTGTATAGCATCGCTTACTCGGGCGTAGTGGATCCTATTGGTGTCGATTTGGGCGAGGTTGGTTTCTCTATGTCGCCTATCAGCTATCACGAGAAGTTTAATCTCGAGGAGGTTGGTGTAGATTTGGGTGAACTTGTAATGCCCGGAAAACAGGAGGTGGTAGAGTTTAATGTGGCCGATGTTTCTATTGAAGAGATCAACGAAGCGTTACCTCGCCTCCAGGAGAAGACTTCACTGGATGTACTTGATAGTGATCTCATCGCTAAATTGGGCACGGCTGAATTTCCTTCTCTTTTAGTATATACAGATAAGGTGTATACACTCGCAGAGAAGGAGTTGAATGTCGATTTTGAGTATGTCCTGCCCAAAGAGGTGAAGTCATTGCACGAGATTAAGCTTGTGGATAATGTACAGATGAATAAGAAAGACGATGCGGGTGTCGTGGTGCAGTTTGAGATTACTCATCCGCGCGTGTTGGCTGGCTTGACAAAACATTTTTCGTTCAAGATTGAGCTACCCGAATCATTTGATGTGTCGCTCTACGCACAAGCTGAGAATGCTGATTGCTATCGCTTGGAAGGCAATACTTTGACGGCAACCAATGTGCCTGTTGTGGGTGAAACATCCGTGGTGGCGTTCTGCTTCAATGGTTTTGTTGGTTTGCAAGACGAAGCCTTCTATAAGAGTAGAAAGAATGCGAAGGGCGAGGACGAACGTGTGTTCGTGTTGGATGAGTTGCTTTCGTATTCGTTTGATTACTTTGTGAACGGAAGTCTGAATGCATCCACATCGCTGACTATCGCTGACTTCAAAGTGGCTATCCAGTTAGATGCCGACTTTGGCTTGTATGATGTAATAGGTGATACTAACCCCATCGAATTTGACTTTGATGACGAATGTATCTCATTCTCTACCCAGATTGATGATCTTGAGTATATCAGCGAGGTGAAATATGTGCGCCTTAATCCTCATGAGAGTCAGGTGCGCCTCACCATCGATATGCCCGAGACCTTTGCTCCGTTTGAACTTAACTATGGTGAGTCGTTCAAGATACATCTACCTGAGTTTCTGTTCCTCAATGAGCAGCTGACCCACATGCCTGCGGGTATGACCTATGACAATGTCAGCCACACGATACATATCATGGACGACGAGGCACTCGACAATGCAAAGATAACTCTTGCATTGGACTCTATCTCTATACATAAGCCCGTGGTTGATGGATGCGTATCCATGTCGGGAGATGCTCGACTGACGACAGGCGGAAGCGTATACTTTGCCCCTGCGACGGTTTCGCTACGCAACGACTTGCCAGCACTCCGTGATAAGAAGATTATCTTCGACTTGGAGCAGACGCGCTTTGTCGTAGGGGAGGTGGTGATAGTATCTGATGCCATCGTACAGAATCTGCACGAAGTACAGGATGTTGTTATCGATGAAGCATTCGAAGAGGGATTGGAGAGAATTTACTCTATCGACTTCAAGGAGGATGTAGGAATGGAACTTACATTGGAACTCAAGGGACTTGAAGATATCAACGGAAAGGTAGACCTCAAGTTTGATGCCTTGTTGCCTCCCTTTATCTGTTTGGAGAGTGATGACTCTGATGTAGAGTTCAGCGATGGACGCTTGAGCATCGAAACCGAATTTGTACCAGGACAAATTTTCAAGAAGAGCCTGAAGGTGACAAAGTTTGACTTCACCACGATGGAAGAGGGCTACCTGGCTCCTACTATCGTGAACGGAAAGCCCTATCTCCGCTATACTGACTCTGTAGTGATCGATGCGCAGGTTAGCGTAGGTAAGGTAGAGGTGAGCAGCGATATCTTGAGCAAGGTGATCGAGGTAGATGCCAATTTTGCTATCTCACCCATCGTGCTAAGCAAGGTTGAGGGTTTGTACAATCGCGATTTGGGACAGGTGTGCGACTCGTTTGAGTTGGATTTGGGTGATGCATTGGAATTCTTGAAGGATGAATCCAATGGCCTCACACTCTCTGATCCGCAGCTCATGGTTGAGGTGGAGAACACATTTGGCATACCTTTAAGCGTGGATGTGATTATCGTAGGTAAGGACGATCACGGACAAGTGATAGAGAGCGCCCATATCGAACTCATTGACTTGCCCATTAAGCCTGCTGCATACGATGAGGCTACGGATATGCTTGCTCCCGACACCACACGCTATCTCTTTGCTTCGCATGAAGGTAAACAGATGGCCGGATACCAGACCGTGGTAGTGCCCCAGCTGGCCACTCTGCTACAGCGCATCCCGAACATGGTGTCATTTGCTTTGGTACCCAAGATAGATACGAGCGACGTGCATCGTGTCGACCTCTCTCAGAAGATGCAGGTGAGCGGTTCATACAGCATTGTGGTTCCCTTGATGTTTGACGACTTGTCAGTATGCTATGCTGATACCATCAGTGGCTTGCAGATGGAGGGATTGGGTGAGGTAACCGAAGTGTTTAGCAATCTCGGATTCAGCGTGCGCATGGATGTAAACAATACCATGCCCATAGGCCTTGAAGTTGCGCTCACCCCCATCGATGCGCAGGGTAGGGTGATGGATAAAGTAATCATTGATCCTGTAGTTATCAAGGCTGGCAATGGTAAAGCCATAAGCGAGGGCGGTGAGCTCCAACCGTTGGAGATAAAAGCTCAGAGCAAGGGTAGTGCCGACTTCTCAGATTTTGATGGTATGATATTCTCAATTAGCGCCAATGCCAACGAGACCATAGGTGGTGCGGCTCTGAAGCCCGAGCAGGGAATACATATCAAGAATATTGTGATAGAGTTGCGTGGCGATATTGAAGTTGATTTGAACGAATTGGATATTTAATATGTTGGAGGATACTGTTATGAATAAGATAAGATATAGTATATTGATGTTGGCCGTATGTGGTATGACGGCCCTTCAGGTGAATGCGCAAACTGCCAAGTCGTCATACTTCCTTGACGGCATGTATCATAACTATCAGCTCAACCCTGCCATGCAGGCTGAGCGCCCCTTCTTTGCTGCGGCTTTAGGTAACTGGTCGTTTAAGGCAAATAGTAACTTTGGCTTGTCTAATTTCCTCTACCCCTATGGCGACAATAAGCTTACTACCTTCATGAGTAGTAGTGTGTCGGCCGAGGAGTTCTTGGGTAGTTTGCCTCGTTCGTTGCAGATGTCTACCGAGATGGGATCAAACCTCTTCGCCGCTGGTTTCCGTTTGTTTGGCGGATATACTACACTATCTGTCACCACCCACTCGGCCATGTCTATGAATATACCTCGTGGTTTCTTCGAGTTTGCAAAGAAGGGTTTCCAGGAGGACTACTATAGCTTCTCGGGCATCAATATGCGTACGATGAATTATTCAGCCGTTACGCTCGGCTATTCGCATCAGATTATTGATGGATTGCGCATCGGTGTCAATGCCAAGTACCTCGTGGGAATGGCTTATGCCAATATTACGATGGATAAGTTCAACGTACAGATGAGCGAGGATAAGTGGATGGTAGAGACGCATGCTACGGCTGAGGCTGCATGCTATACCGAGGTGTCGGTAGGTGCTGGTCCTGTGGATGAACTCAACTCAGTCAACGTACCTTTAATCGATGCACTAGAGGATTTTAGCGGCAATGATTATAAGCAGTTGTTGCCCGCTTTTAAGCCTGCAGCTACAGGATTTGCTTTCGACTTGGGTATCTATTATGATATGAGTTCCATTATCGATGGACTCAGTCTATCTGCATCTATCACTGATGTAGGTGGCATCAACTGGAAGTACCTTACTAAATTGAGTATTAACGACTCGAAGGTTGAGTTTGATGGTATCGATGAGATTGATCCGAACGACTTCGAAGGCTCTATCGAGAAAGAACTCACTGCCATAGCAGAGGATTTAGGAGATATGTTTGCCATGCCCTATAGCCATGGTACCCAATCTATGGTCACTAAACTCAATCCCGTGATGTATCTCGGTGCTGAGTACAATATGCCCTTCTATCGTCCGCTTTCTGTGGCTATGCTCTATGGCAAGCGCTTCGGTGAATATGGTGGATGGGACGAGGTGCGCGGCTACCTCAACATTTCGCCTCTCAAGTGGCTCGAGGCTTCGGCCAACGTAGGTGTGTCTACCTATGGTACCACATGGGGATGGATGTTTAACTTCCACCCCAAGTTGATTTCATTCTTTGTGGGAAGCGATTATATGATTACCAAGGTAACTCCACAGTACTTACCCGTCAATAATATGAATGGGCATATTACCATTGGTATCAACAAACCCTTGGGTAAGCGTAAATGATAGGAGAGAAGATGGAGAATTCACACGTGTTTCGACTCGCTTGCGCTCCTCTGCCCGTAGTGCGCATCGGGTTCATAGGTTTGGGCAATCGTGGTATGGCCACCCTACGCCGCTATCTGGTGATAGAGGATGTGGAGATTGTGGCATTGTGCGACATCAACCAGACGCACCTTGCCGAGGCTGCCGAACTCTTGCATTCCCATGGCATGTCCCAGCCCGTATTGCTCGATGCTGAAGACGGATGGCGCGCTCTATGTCGGAGAGACGATGTGGATCTTATATATATATGTACCGATTGGCTCACCCATACCCCCATGGCCTGCTATGCCATGGAGCAGGGAAAGCATGTAGCTATCGAGGTGCCTGCCGCTACTACAGTAGAGGAGTGTTGGCAACTTGTTGATACGGCCGAGCGCACACGTCGCCATTGCTTTATGCTTGAAAACTGCTGCTACGATACTTTCCATCAGGCAACGCTTACCATGGCCGACGAGGGCTTGCTGGGCACACTGACCCATCTTGAGGGAGCCTACATACACGACTTACGCGATAAGTACGAAGCCGATGGCCCGAAAGGATGGATGGCACGTCTCTGCGGTCAGCATAAAGGCAATCCTTATCCCACGCATGGTATTGGGCCTGTATGTCAGTTGCTGAAGATACACCGAGGTGATAAACTTGATTACCTCGTGTCGATGACCCCCTCTACCGATGTGCCCCACGATGTATGCGTCAACAATACCCTCATACGTACCATTAAGGGTAAGACCATCTTGTTGCAATATGATGTCACTACTCCTCGTCCGTATAGTCGTATGCAGACGGTGTGTGGCACACGAGGCTATGTACAGAAATATCCACGTCGATGCATCATGCTCGACGGGAATGAGCCGGTAAAGGGTGATGCCGTAGAGCCGTTGGTAGCTCAGTATACGAGCCCCGATATAGCAGTTATCCAGGCCGAAGGTTATCGTTTGGGTGTGACCAATATCATGAACTATACGATGGATCGCCGCCTTATTTATTGCCTTCGCGAAGGCCTTCCCTTGGATATCGATGTGTACGATGCAGCCGAGTGGTCATGCATATCCGAACTGAGCGAGCAGTCGGCACTCAATGGAGGTATTCCCGTCAAGATACCTGATTTTACTCGTGGTCGCTCAATAGAAGAGTGATGCTATCTGCGTTTTATAGATCCTTGAGCAATATGTCGTTGCTCTTGGTGTAGAGTTCCTCCTTGTTTCCGATGAAGGTCTTCCATTGGTTGCTAAACTCTTTGGTGTGATCTATCTTGAAGTCTTCGCAACCATATCCTTCGAGGGTAGAGAGCAGACGTCCTACCGAGAGTTTGCTGATAGCCATAGCGGGAAGGTAATGCTCTATTTCTGACTTGGCATCCGAACTGAATCCGCGTATGAGTCCTACCGTTTCCAGTTCGTCGAGCAGGCGATGGGTAAGTCTGATAGGTATCTCGCCCTCAGCCGAGAGCTCGCTTGCAGTGTAGGGCTCGCCTCCCTCTTCGAAACGCTTGCATATGAGCGACATCACCACTACACAGAGGAAATCGTGGTAGCGGCGGCTCACGTTGTCCACCTCTTGTCCGAAATTGTATTGTTCGATGTTTTGGCTCACATAGCTCATCTCCACGCCGAAGAGGATGATGCTCCACGAGATGTCAGCCCATAGCATAAACATTGGTATGATGGCAAACGAACCGTAGATGGCGTTGTAGCTTGATACCGACATCTGTATTTGGATGTAGATGTAGAGGAATGCCTGAAAGATGACACCTGTAATCATTCCCGGGATGAAAGCATTCTTGAAGCGTACCTTGGTATTGGGAATGAAGAGGAAGAGCCCCGTCATGATGAGTCCCGAGAGTATGTAAGGAGCAAGTTTAATACAAATGTGTACGAACGAGCTTATAAGTTCGTATGCGGCCAGGTTCTGATAGATGGTGGTAATGAAGATGCTGACCGTAGCGTACAAGATGATGATGGCAGGGAATGCGATGTACAATGCCATGTAATTGGTTAGCTTGCGGAAGTAAGAACGAGTTTTCTTGACATCCCAAATGGCATTCATGTTACTCTCAATGCCGTCAGCGAGGTTGATGATGGCCCATAACAACATGGCGATACCCACTCCGATGAAGACACCGCTTCCCCCTTGAGCATATGTTAGATAGCTGTCGATAAGGTTCATTACCGTGTCTACGGTGTCATTAGCGACGTTACCATCTCTTAGGAAGTGCTCCATGAGGTTGGAGAAACCGAATCCCTTGGCGATGGCAAAGAGCAGTGCTAGGATGGGGATGATAGAGAATAGGGTAGTGTATGAGAGTGCGGCAGCACGTATCCATACGCGGTCTTTAATGAAGCACTTGACGGTTTGTATTGTAATCTTCAGCAGGTTGTAGCTTGTGTAGCGGCTACGGCTTACTTCGCCTTCCGATACTCGCCATAGCGAGCGTGTGAGGAAGTGGATGAGTTGTCTGAACTTCTCTTTCATGTTATCGATCTTTATAAAAGGAAAGCAGTTGGCCTGTAAGCCGGGTTCTGTACTACGAGTCATGCTCGTAGCGTCTGTCATTTATCTGTGCCTGACGTTGCCGACAGGCTATAGCGGTCTACCCTCCGGCTCGGGCGAGCAACCCTCAAACACCGGTATACATGACCTTGCAACTCCCGGGACGCACAGCTCGTGGTGTCACCACCCGACTGGTGAGCTCTTACCTCACCTTCTCACCCTTACCTCCCTGGCGAGAGGCGGTTATTTTCTTCTGCGTTTCCCCTGCCGTCACCGACAGCTTGCAAATTAACAAGCGGGATGCTCTCTGTTGCCCGGACTTTCCTCATACTCCGCGTGGAGCAAGCGACAGACCGTCCAACTGCTTTCTTGGGTGCAAAGATACAACAAGCCGAGAGGAGAACAAAATAAAATTATTTATTTTTTTATTCCGAGGCGTCGTGTATCTTCAACGACGTAGTTGTTAAAGATTCAACGACATTGTCGTTAAAATTACTGCAAGCCTTGGAAATATCCAAATAAATTTGGCATTTCGCTCGGCTTGCACTAATTTTGTATATCAAACCCAATTGTGCATTCTTATATGAAGCGATATATTACATTTATAGCCATCTGCCTACTGATGAGGCTTGCGCTCAGCGCTCAATCGGTTCCCGATTGGTACCCCAAGGTCGACGATGCAGTGGCCATGTTTGTCAACCACGAGGGTGAAGAAGAGGAGGTAGAAGTTGGAGGTACCTATGATGCCCCTCTCACCGTGACCTTTATGGCATGTCCCATTGATACGGCCGAGTACGATGTGCTCTACCAATGGGAGGTAACACAGATCAAGGGCAACAAGGAAATCCTCCTTGTTAAGCGTAATGAGGAGACCACCGTGTACACCTTCACCGAGGGAGGTACCGATGTCAACTATCGCATCGTACTTTACATCACCTATACTCATCGCGTTACTGGTATCACGGGTGAGGGTGAGGCCGAACCCATCACCTTCTCATTGCGTGGCTCATCTATCCACCTCTACAATGCTTTTTCGCCCAATGGCGATGGCACCAACGATGTGTTTCGTGTCAAGACTCAGTCGCTCCTCTCGTTCCGCATGAAGATCTTCAATCGTTGGGGACAGGAGATCGTATCGGGTGATAATAACACCCTCACCACCGAGTATGAAAACGGATTCACCTACTACGTCTGTTGGGATGGCACCTACCATGGCCGCTATGTAGAGGATGGTGTATACTTCATTCTCGTTGAGGCCGAGGGATCTGATGGCGTCAAGTATGTGCGCCGAGGTGATATCAATGTACTCACAAGGTCAAGAAAGGAGGAGAAGCAATGAACGAAATCGATAAGGGTCGCATTGAGGTCTATGGAGCCCGCGAACATAATCTGAAGAATATCGACGTCACCATCCCACATGGTACGCTCACGGTCATCACCGGCTTAAGTGGCTCGGGCAAGTCGTCGTTGGCGTTCGATACCCTCTTTGCCGAGGGCCAGCGTCGCTATATCGAGACCTTCTCAGCCTATGCACGCAACTTCCTTGGAGGTATGCAGCGCCCTGATGTAGATAAGGTCACCGGACTCTCTCCCGTAATCTCTATCGAGCAGAAGACTACCAATAAGAATCCGCGCTCTACTGTAGGCACCATCACTGAGGTGTACGACTACCTGCGTCTGCTCTTTGCTCGTGCTGGCGAAGCCTATTCGTATGAGTCGGGCGAAAAGATGATCAAGTATACAGAAGAGCAGATCATCGAACTCATCCTCAACGATTACAAGGGTCGCCCCATTTTCATCCTTGCCCCCCTGGTGAAAGCCCGTAAGGGACACTATCGCGAACTCTTCGAACAGGTGCGCCGCAAGGGATTCCTCTATGTACGTGTCGATGGTGAGGTGTGCGAGGTGCTACACGGCATGCGTCTCGATCGATACAAGAATCACGATATCGAGGTCGTGGTCGACAAACTCAAGGTCGACGACAAGGACGACCGTCGCCTACGCGAGAGCGTGGCTAATGCTATGCAGCATGGCGAAGGACTTATCATGGTGCTCGATAAGGAGAGTGGCGAGGTGCGTCACTATAGCAAGCGCCTCATGTGTCCCGTCACAGGATTGGCTTATAAGGAGCCGGCACCGCACAATTTCTCCTTCAATTCGCCCCAAGGCGCCTGTCCTAAGTGTAAAGGTTTGGGGCATGTGACGCAGCTTGATATCGACAAACTCATTCCCGATCGTACCCTGTCAATCCATAAAGGTGCCATCGTGCCCCTGGGTAGCTATAAGAATGTGCTCATCTTCCGTCAGATCGAGGCCCTGCTGGCTCGCTATGAATACACGCTCAAGACCCCCGTTGAAGAGATGGAGGAGAATGTCATCGAAGAGATCTTCTATGGCTGCCCTGAGCGCATCAAGGTGAAGACCACCATCCTCGAGGAGTCTGATATGTTCCTCTCCTACGACGGACTTATCAAATACTTCCTCAGCGATATCGATGTAGAGCCCACCGCAGCCCAGCAGAAGTGGGTAGAGCAGTTCTCGGCCACCACCGTCTGTCCCGAGTGTCATGGTGCACGACTCAATCGAGAGGCTCTCCACTACCGCATCCTGGGAAAGAATATCCACGAACTGTCGTCGATGGATATCAGCGACCTTTATGCATGGACCACTGAGGCCATCGATTCCCTCACGGGCAATCAGCAGAAGATTGCATTCGAGATACTCAAGGAGATCAATACCCGTCTGAAGTTCCTTCTCGATGTGGGTCTCGACTACCTATCGTTATCACGCTCATCGATGACCCTTTCGGGTGGTGAGAGCCAGCGCATACGTCTTGCTACGCAGATTGGCTCGCAGCTCGTCAATGTACTCTACATCCTCGATGAACCCAGTATTGGTCTGCACCAGCGCGACAATGAGCGCCTTATCTCATCGCTCAAGTCGTTGCGCGATATGGGCAATACTGTCGTTGTGGTAGAGCACGACAAGGATATGATGCTCGCCGCCGATCATATCATCGATATAGGACCTTTTGCTGGTCGCAAGGGAGGTGAGGTCGTGTTTATGGGTACCCCTCAGGAGATGCTTGCTACGCATACCCTTACCTCACAGTATCTCAATGGCGAAGCCAAGATCGAGGTGCCCGCCGAGCGCCGCAAGGGCAATGGCTACAAACTCTCCATCAAGGGCGCTACCGGCAACAATCTCAAGGGAGTCGATGTTGATTTCCCCTTGGGTACACTCATCTGCGTCACCGGTGTCAGCGGTAGTGGTAAGTCATCGCTCATCAATGATACCTTGCAGCCCATCCTCTCAAAGCATTTCTACCGCTCGTTGCGCGAACCGCTTCCCTATGAGAGCATCGAGGGACTCGAACATATCGACAAGGTCGTGTGTGTAGATCAGTCGCCCCTAGGTCGCACTCCTCGCTCTAATCCCGCCACCTACACCGGTGTGTTTGGCGATATTCGCAACCTCTTTGTGTCGCTCCCCGAGGCCAAAATTCGTGGCTATAAGCCCGGCCGCTTCTCTTTCAATGTTAGCGGTGGTCGTTGTGAGGCCTGCTTGGGCAATGGTTATAAGAATGTAGAGATGAACTTCCTCCCCAACGTGCTCGTACCTTGCGAGGTGTGTCGTGGCAAGCGATACAATCACGAGACTCTCGAGGTGCGCTTCAAGGGTAAGAGCATTGCCGATGTACTCGATATGACCATCAACCGTGCCGTCGAGTTCTTTGAGAACGTGCCCGTTATCCTCAACAAGATCAAGGTCTTGCAAGAGGTGGGCCTCGGCTATATTAAGCTCGGTCAGCCATCTACCACACTGTCTGGTGGTGAAAGCCAGCGTGTGAAGCTCGCAACTGAGCTCTCCAAACGCGACACAGGCAATACCTTATATATATTGGATGAGCCCACCACGGGGCTTCACTTCGAGGATATACGCGTGCTCATGAATGTGCTTCAGCGTCTTGTTGACAAGGGAAACACCGTCATTGTCATTGAACACAACCTCGATGTCATCAAGATGGCCGACCACATCATCGATATGGGTCCCGAGGGAGGTCGTGGCGGTGGTCGCCTGCTTATGGCCGGTACGCCCGAAGAGATAGTCAAGAATGAGGAGAGCTATACCGCACGCTTCCTTAAGGCTGAGTTGGAATAAGTCAGAATATTATAAGGAGATAATATAGCAGTTGTCCACACCTTAAATTCTCCTCCTAAGGTAGGAGGAGTACCCTCGAAGAGGGGGAGGTGGTAGGGTCTTCAGAGTAATAATACCCCCTCCGCTTCGCTCCCTATCGGGTCCTCCGTCGCATAGAGCACTATGCTCCCTTCACTCGGCACGGCTTGGCATTTAGCCAACCCTCTAAAGGCCTTGCTATGCCCCCTAAATTAGGGGGACAATCCAATGGACAATATCTATATTATTACCTATTCTAAAGCAAAAAACAGCTGCCTCTAGTGGGGCAGCTGTTACTTTATATAGGGTAGGGAGTTTTAGTCAAACAAGTTCTTGAACTTGCGGAAGATCTTCTCCTTCAGGCTCTCGTTGGGCTTGAAGTTGTCAGATTTCTGGAACTTCTCCATCGCCGCCTTCTCATCACGGCTTAGTGTCTCAGGGATGTATACGCTGATGTTTACCAGCAGGTCGCCTGTGCCGTAGCCATTCACGCTGGGCAATCCCTTGCCACGCAGGCGCAGCACCTTGCCCGGTTGTGTGCCCGGCTCAATCTTTACGCGCACCTTGCTATCGATGGTCGGTATGTCGGCCGTGCCACCCAATGTCGCCGTGGGAATGTCGAGCAGGAGGTTGTATATGAGGTCGTTCTCATCGCGTATGAGCTCTGCGTGCGGCTCCTCTTCTACGAGGATGAGCAGGTCGCCCGGCACGCCGTTGCGCTTGCCCGCGTTACCCTTGCCGTTCATTGAGAGCTGCATGCCCTCGGCCACGCCAGCGGGAATCTTCACGGTCACTATCTCTTCGGCATATACGATACCCTCACCGCTACAGTGCGAGCACTTATCTTTGATGATCTTACCCTCACCGTTGCATCGCGGACACACGCTCTGTGTCTGCATCATACCGAAGATGCTCTGCTGGGTACGAGTTACCGAACCCGTTCCGTGACATTCGGGACAAGTCTCCGTGCCCGAGTTGCCCTCAGCGCCTGTGCCACCGCAGTGTGTACAAGGTACGTACTTCTTCAGTTTCAGTTTCTTTTCTACGCCCTCGGCAATCTCCTTGAGTGAGAGCTTTACCTTGATGCGGAGGTCTGAACCGCGGAATCTGCGTGCCTGCTGACGCTGGCCACCGCCACCGAAACCGCCAAAGCCACCAAAGCCGCCGTGACCACCGAAGATGTCGCCAAACATCGAGAAAATATCGTCCATAGACATGTTCTGTCCGCCGTAGCCGCCACCAGCAGCGCCACCCATGCCGGCATGGCCAAACTGGTCGTAGCGAGCGCGTTTGTTGTCGTCGCTCAGTACCTCGTAGGCTTCGGCAGCCTCCTTAAACTTCTCCTCGGCTTCCTTATCACCCGGGTTGCGGTCGGGGTGATACTTGATAGCCATCTTCTTGTACGCCTTCTTTATCTCATCGGCCGACGCCTTCTTGTCGACGCCAAGGACCTCGTAGTAGTCTCTCTTTTCCATGTGCTTGTGTGAATTTAATTGTCAATTGTCAATTGTCAATTGTCAATTTTTTTTTACTGTCCTACCGCTACTTTAGCATGACGTATCACTTTGTCACCCAGCTTGTATCCAGCCTGTACGCAGTCGAGGATCTTGCCTTTCAGCTCCTCGGTGGGAGCGGGTATGAGGGCGATAGCCTCGTGGTAGTCGGTGTCGAAGTCCTGACCGTCGGTGTCGATCTTCTCCAACCCCTGCTGTGTCAAGGTGTTCTTGAACTTCTGAGCGATGAGCTTGAATCCCTCGATGCAAGCATCGGCATCCATGCCTTTCTCCATGTTGTCCAATGCGCGGTCCATATCGTCCACAATAGGCAGCTCGGCCACCAACACCTTCTCGGCTGCGCTCTTGATGAGTTCGGCCTTCTCCTTCATGGTGCGCTTGCGGTAGTTGTCAAACTCGGCAGCCTGACGCAAGTAGCGATCCTGTAGCTCCGCGATCTTTGCCTCCGCCTCGGCCAGTTGTAGCTTCAGTTGTTCCTCCTCGGTGAGGGGTTCTTCGGGCTGTTGCTCGGCGTTTTCTACGTTATCGTTGTTCTCGGGAGTAGCGGTCTCTTCAGCCGCAGTGGTCAACTCCTCATCAGTCATCTTCTTTTCTTCTTGAGTGCTCATATATTTGATAAATTCTAATTCTACGTATTACTGACACGATGTCATATTTCTATGAACAAATACCTTGCCACAAGGTTTTGGTGTGACATATCCTTACGGATATTTGCCATTTACTGACACGTTGTGCCAATTTGGCGGTAAGCCGTGCTGGAAAATTACAAAGTTTCTTCTATGCTAACGATAACAATGACAAAAACAAAGTAAATTTGCCAAGGTGTCGGTAGTCTAACATAATTGCAAGAGCCACAGCCATATAACGACCGACACCTAGTATCGGTGGGGTATCGGTCATCAATTCCGAAAAAACAGTAGAGTGAATGGAATTAAACGGTAGAGTGATTAGAAAAATTCAGTTAACTGATTTAGGAAATTCTCTTTACCCAATTTAGAATCTGTTTGGATTTTATTTCAAGTTTAGTTGAGAGGTATTTTTGAGTAGATTTGCACTATTTGGGTGCAGCAAATAGTGGTCTATTTGCAAGAACAAAGAGTGAAAAGATACCGAAAAGAGCCTCAAATAAACTGAAAAGTATAAACACAAAACTTATTAACGGTAAAATCAAAACAGATTCTTATCCATTACATGTATGTACCAAATTTATTGCAGACTTGTACCGCTGAGCGTTGAGACTTCTCGAAAAATATAGCCCTAGACGAGCGCCCGTCTACAAAGGCTTTTCAAAAAATGTAGGTCTAGACGAAGCGAATCAGACAAAGAGAATAATTCTGCCAGAGCCTTTCGTTAGATTTATCAGACAAAGGCTTTTTCGCAAACGCAAGGCTCCGGTAGATTTATCAGAGCATCTAATTTCACCCCTAAATCGTCAAGTTTTACCCCTTACCCCCTTTTCAAGGTGAAGAAAGTTCATATTTGGGTTGGCTTTGGCATGAAACAAACAATCTTAAAAGAACTGTCCCTCTGAGACAGGGGGACGAGTGCAGTGAGCAGAGCGAACGAAACGGAGGGGGTATGAGATATTGCAGCTCGCTGCCGCCACTGCCAACCTATTTATAGACTTTTTTCACTTATGAATTTATGGTCATGTTGTTGTTTCGATTGTAACCGAATTATAGGATTAGGTATTTAACCAGTCAACCGAGTATAGGAATAAGACAAGATCGTGTAACCCTGCAGTAGGAAGACACCTCCCTGTTGACCCCTAAATCAGGAAGTACACCTTGTAAAAAAGGTTTGAAAATCGCACATGCCATTCCACAAAATGGGATATCCCTTTTTTTAGAATCGCATATCCCATTTTTAGAAAACGGATATGCGATTTTTTGACACAGTTGTCTCGATTTTTTGAACACTGAGGTATGCATGACCAATTGGTATGTAGGTAAGCGCATTATGGAGGATGTCTTATATAATCAGCGTGCCGAATATGGTAAGCAAGTATTGAGAAACTTATCTGCTCGTCTCACCGAAAGGTATGGCAGCGGATGGGGATACGAGAAACTGAAACATTGTGTACGCGCTGCGTACCTTTTTTCTGAGGAGGAGATTCGGTACGCAACGAGTACCCAATTGAATTGGACGCACCTCCGCATTTTAATGTCGGTCAAAGACCCACTTGAGAGACAGTTCTATACACATATGTGTAGCCAAGAGCGTTGGGATACGCTTGGGTTGCCGGACATCTTTACCGAGAAAGATTTGGAAAGTGCCATCATTACCCAAATCGAGGACTTCAAACGTGCGGAAAGGAAGTCTTTCAAATTCTCCGAGACTAATCTTTTGATGTTCCTGGCGGCGGAACTTACGATTGCAAATCCTTTTGCCCTGCTTTTGTGATTTACAGCACACCCAACAACTGATTGGTGTTCGTTTTTTGCTTCTACTCATATTGCCTTAAATGTTATGAGCGGTCACGACATCTCGTCATGCCACTCGGTTAAACATTATAAGGCTACAGATTTAGAATGTTGTATCATAATATTGAGATTGTTGTATAAGTTCTTATGCCTCTGCACCTATCTCATAAAGGAACTCAGGTGCAAGATCTGCGCCATTGGCCCATTCTATGGTAACAGGAGTAAGTGCATACTGGATAAATTTCTTCTTGTCCAATAACTCACCAAAGACTTCACCAGTCAAGTGAGGTTGTAAATCTACCACTTTTCTTTTACCATCATTGAACGTGAGTGCCAACTCATATCCTTTGATATAATCTACATCAGTAACTTTCAACATAGTTCTATTATTTAAGAGGTTCAAGTTTTTCAATCTTCTCTCCACGCTGCGCCTTTTCCCATAATAAGAGGATAGCATCCTCGTTTTGGTCAATCCATTCATTAACCTTGGCGATAACCTTTGCTGGTGCTTGTCCATCCACTACTCTGTCAATAACACTTATTGAGCACTCATAGTTTCCATAGTGAAAGTGTACATGAGGTGGATTGTGATCTTTCCAATAAAGATAAATGATGATTCCGTAAAATCTACATATCTCAGGCATAGCTTATTTTTTTTTATTGATTATTGCAAAGGTATGGTTTAATGATTAAATAAACAAGTTTGCCCCTAAATATCTTTGATAAGAAGCCAATATCTAAACAATAATAACTTCAATGTTTTCATTTTTCGGAAAATTAAACTAATTTCGCACCATCGCTCGCGCCGAATGCTCAATGAGTGGGTTCGTGGGTGGGCGATGACATATTGAAAGAAAGACGTTTGCTGCGTCTTGTTTTTGGCTTATCAAAACTTAGGAACTTTTGAATAGGAGTCGAAAATAAGATTAAGGTAGATGTCTGCGTGGTATGTATATATACCCGCTCTATACACCATCCCCTTGAACGGGGAGGTGTATGGAGTTGTTCATAGTATATACATTTTCGGCGCGGGATCTACGTTACTTGTTTACTCCTATGGGTTTCCTAAGACCTTGATAAGCGACAAGTGACGGCGGACTCCCGCGTTTTTCTTTTGCTATGTCCAACCAACAGAAGAAAAACACATCCGTACTTGGGAGTCAGCGGAGCATAAGATGTGCAGCACACGATGTCCGTACATTCCAAGTTCTTCAATAATGCTGCTGGCCATACTCTCTTTGATAAGCTCAAGGGTATCGCTTCGCAGATGACCTCTTTTGACCGCTTTCTTGCCGTGGTCGGTTTCTTCCGTTCGTCAGGTTACTTTAAGCTGCGCCGTGAGTTAGGCGATATCTCAGAGATTAAGATATTGGTAGGTATCAATATCGATGATATATTCCGCAAGCACAACAAGGCATTGCTTATGCTTGCCGATGAAGAAAAGGCCAAGGAAATTTATAGCGCTGACTTCAAGGATGACATACTCAATGCAGAATATTCGCCCGAGATAGAACAAGGCATACTGCAAATGTGTGAAGACCTAGCTTCGGGTCGTTTGCAGATGCGTATCCATGCGACAAAGAATCTGCATGCCAAGTTTTACTTATGCTTACCCGAGAACCATAGTGAGCATACCGATGGTTGGGTCATTATGGGTTCGTCGAATATATCTGAATCAGGCTTAGGCATTAAGCAACCACCACAGTACGAACTCAATGTGGCGATGAAGGACTTTGACGATGTCAAGTATTGCTCCGATGAGTTTTGGAATCTATGGAACGAAGCCATACCCATCACTGCTGATGACATAGACCTATATAAGAAAAAGACATACCTTGGCTATCAGCCTACTCCCTACGAACTATATATAAAGGTATTAATCGATACTTTCGGTGACCAGGTGGAAGATGACTTCACCGTACAGTTGCCCAATGGTGTGAAGGACTTGAAATATCAGAAAGATGCCGTTATCCAAGGCTATCAGATGCTGATGCAACACAACGGCTTGTTTCTTGCCGATGTAGTGGGTCTTGGTAAGACGATGATTGCAACGATGATTGCTAAGCGTTTCATTGAGTCGAATGGTAAAAATACCAATATATTAGTGGTATTTCCTCCCGCTCTTGAAGATAACTGGCGAAATACTTTCAAGCTATTTGACATCTACAAGAAAGCACAGTTTGTCACCAACGGCAGTCTGTCGAAGATTCTTGAGGGACGCGACCAATATAAGGACAAGGAAGAGTTTGACCTCATCATTGTGGATGAAGCACACGGTTTCCGTAGCGACAGTTCGGGCAAGTATGATGAACTACAGAAGATTTGCAAATCGCCTTGTGCCAATGTAGGACTGCTCCGCAGCACACAGAAAAAGGTAATGTTGCTCTCGGCTACTCCGCTCAACAACCGCCCTGAGGATTTGCTTAACCAGTTGCTATTGTTTCAAAACAGTCAGAGTTGCACCATTGATGGAGTTCCTAATTTGAAAGGCTTTTTCTCGCCCCTCGTCTTTGAGTACAAGAAGTTGATGCGTGAGCGCGATCAGCGCGATGTGACCTCCGAGGTGGACAAGATATACGAAGATATTCGTAGCAAGGTTATCGACAAAGTGACGGTGCGCCGTACAAGAAATAATATCCTCAACGACCCTGACTATAAGGCCGACATCAAGTCGCAAGGTATTATCTTCCCTAACATCTTGCCACCCAACGAACTGGAATATTTTATGGACGCTGACACCAGTTCGCGTTTCTATGAAACCCTAAAGCAACTGACCGACGGAAAGTCTGAAGACAACCCCACAGGCAAAGGACTTGACTATGCCCGATATCGTGCCGTGGAGTTCCTCAAACCTGAATACCGCAGCAAATATAAGAATGCAGTACACATTGGCCAGACTTTGGCAGGCATCTATCGCATACACATGGTAAAGCGATTAGAGAGCTCTTTCTACGCCTTCAAGAAGTCGCTTCGCACACTTCTTCGTATCACTACTGATATGATTAAGATGTTCGATGAGGACAAAGTTATTATCGCACCCGACTTGAAAGTAAAAGACCTTCAAGCAAAGGATATGGAGCTTGATGAGATTCTCGAATATGCCGTATCAAAGGGTCTTGCAGTGGAGGATATATTGTTTACTGCAGATGCTTTCGATCCTGCATTCCTCGACATGCTCCATCACGACCGCAAGATATTGGAACGCCTCAATGCCGATTGGGACAAGGAGAATGATGACCCTAAGTTTGACAAGTTCCGCGAGAATCTTATCGATGTTTTCTTTAATACGACTATCAATCCATCGGGCAAATTGGTGCTGTTCTCCGAGAGTGTAGATACACTGACATATCTCTATCGTCGACTTACCGAGGAGATGGGGCGCACAGATGTGTTGATGGTGACCGCAGCCAATCGCAACCGTCTATCGCAAACCATCAAGGAGAACTTTGATGCCAACTTTGATAGCGATTCCATGAGGTACAACATTATCATTACCTCTGATGTATTGGCCGAAGGTGTCAACCTGCATCGTTCCAATGTGATTGTCAATTATGATTCCCCCTGGAATGCTACACGATTGATGCAGCGTATTGGTCGTGTCAACCGTATTGGTTCAGTGGCACCGAATATATACAACTATATGTTCTATCCCTCACAGCAGGGCGACAAGGAGATAAAACTATACAAGAATGCCCTTGTCAAGTTACAAGGTTTCCATTCGGCTTTTGGTGAGGATGCGCAAATCTACTCCAAGGAGGAGATTGTAAAGGAGTTCCAGATGTTCGATAACAATGTAAAAGACAGCATCGACAAGAAGATTGCCTTATTGCGTGAGGTGCGTGAACTCTACAACAGCGACCGTAAGCTGTATCACAAAATCAAGGCACTGCCCATGAAGAGCCGTGTAATGCGTGATACTGGCAAGCATAGTGGCAAGTCCGTCATCTTTGTCTCTTCCAATGTGAAGACTGAGTTCTATTTGGCGACTCCAACAGGTGTTGAGATTATCGACTTCCTTGAGGCGGTAAAATATCTAAAAGCGAAACCCGAAGAACAGCCGGTGCCATTCAAAAATGAAGAGCAACATTACAGACATGTCAATAGAGCGTTGGATCAATATACCACCGAGTATGTTGAGGCAGCCGACTCGGCATCGATTAATCGTACCGACCTTGATAAGACTTCGCTCGAAGCCAACAAGTTCCTGCGCACCATCAAGCAGATAACCACCGATAGTGAACTGAAAGCGCAATGCGATGTACTGATGGGATATATCAATGAGGGTATCTATGCCCAACTCCCTCGCTACTTGAAAGCCTTGTCACGAGAATATAAGAACGACCGTGCCAAAATGAAGCAGGACGAATACAGCTTGCAAAACAAAATTTCCGAATTGCTTGGTGAGTATCAGACGATGAACAAGGAACAACGCCACGATGCCCAAGACATTTCCAATCCGCAAATCATAATAAGTGAAACCTTTGTGTAAATAAGCAAATGTCATTCTGAGCGAAAGCGAAGAATCTCATAAAAACAAAACAAGACTACTATGGCAACCACATATACACCCGATAGTTTGAGAAACCTGTTCCAATCATCTTTCAACTTGGCTCAATGGTATAGTTTCTTACAACACTTCTTCAATGCAACAGAGTTAAAGAGTACTCCCGAAAGAATCATTGAGAACACATCTGATGAGGGATACTATTTAGGCAATATAGACACCACCGATAGTTACCGTATTGGTTTGTTTCAATACAACATATTAAAAGGCTCTGTTGCCAACAAGCGTGTGGGGCTTCGCAATCTTGTACGCTCATTCATCAATCCCACTTGGGGAGAGTTTGATGCAGCGTTGGTAGTCTTCGATAGTGGCGACCATTGGCGTTTGTCATTCATCTGTGATATTAAGGACGAAGCAACATCGCCCAAGCGATATACATACGTATTCGGTAGTGATGATTTGTTGTACCGAACACCTATTGAGCGTTTCAACTTCTTGAAGAAGAAGGGTGTATCGTTTGAAAACCTGAAAACTGCCTTCTCTGTTGAAGCTCTTTCTGATGAGTTCTTCGATAAATACCGTGAGCAATACGCAGACTTTATCCAGTATGTTACAGGTAAGCGTTTTGTTAAAGTGGGTAGCAAGTGGGAAGAGAAGATCTTGGGTGAGCCTAATGCTGCATTGATGCAAGCCTTTGGTCACGATGAGAAGAAGATACGTGACTATGTAAAGAAGATGATGGGACGAATCACCTTCCTGCACTTCTTGCAGCGCAAAGGCTGGATGTGTGGCGACCTCAACTATATGCAGAATATGTTTGAGAACTCAGCATACAAGAACGATTATCTTGATTCTGTGCTTGAACCTTTGTTCTTCGGTATCTTGAATACTAAACCTGCGGAACGTGAAGCACTGTTTGCTGATTACGGCTGGGATAAGTCTTTGCTTGCCGAGTGGAAAGATATTCCATACCTTAATGGTGGATTGTTTGAGCGTGATGCGGAAGACGAACCAGAGAGCCGTTTCCCTGCCGAATACTTCAAACGCTTGTTCCAGTTCTTCAGCGAATATAACTTCACCATTGATGAGAATGACCCCAACGATGCAGAAGTGGGTGTAGATCCCGAAATGTTGGGTAAAATCTTTGAGAACCTGCTTGAAGATAACAAGGATAAAGGTGCATTCTACACTCCCAAAGAGATTGTACGCTACATGTGTAAGGAATCGCTTATTGCCTACCTTGAGACCAACACAAGCGTTGCAAAGGACAAGATTCGCCAGTTTGTGCTTTCTCCCGAGGAGGGCGTTGCTGATATACCAGAGAATAAGAAACCCAAACTTCTTGCAGCACTTGAAGAAGTTAAGATTTGTGACCCAGCCATCGGTTCAGGCGCATTCCCTATGGGTTTGCTCAACGAGTTGTTGCATTGTCGTGAGGTGTTGAGTGGAGAACATTATGACCGAGCAGAAATCAAGAAGAGTATTATCCAAAACAATATCTACGGTGTGGATATTGAGAAAGGTGCAGTAGATATTGCTCGTCTGCGCTTTTGGCTTTCTATCGTGGTAGATGAAGAGACGCCATCGCCATTGCCTAACCTTGATTATAAGATTATGCAGGGCAATTCGCTTATCGAGAGTTTTATGGGCGTGGATTTGAGCAAACTTACTTACGAAAAGGTATATAAGAAAGACAAAGGAGAGATTTCTCTCTTCGATGATGAGAAAAATCGCTTACAAAAGACCGTTTTATACCTTCTATCAGCATATTACTCTTGCAGCGACCACGACAGAAAAGTGAAGTTGCAACAGGAGATTTCAGACACTATCAACAAGCAGTTGGAGGCACAAGCATACGACCCAACTATTCTTGCCAAACTCAAAGACATCAACCTTGCCGAGAATAATAATTTCTTCCTATGGCACACTTGGTTCAGCGATGTATTCAATCGAGACGACAAAGAGGGCTTTGACATTGTAATTGGTAATCCACCGTATATTACATATAGAGGTAAAGAAAAAAACTCCATTTCAGATAGTGAGTTAAATAATTTAATTGCGACTTATACCCATTCCGCAGAGTATAAGGTAAATAGTTATGCTTTATTTACTGAAGCTGGTATTAATATTTGCAATGTTCGAGGTACAATATCTTATATAATCCCAGGCACTATATTACAAAATGATTACCTCAAAAAAATACGAGAGTTTTTAGTGTGCAAAAATCAAATTAAGGAAATTGTTTCATTTAGTAATAAAGTATTTGATGCTGTAACAGATTCCATTATTCTTAGGTGTAAAAAAGGGTTTGTTGAGAATAATACAATGTTATTCAAGCGTGTTTCTGATTTATCTTTAGTACCCACGGAAGAAAAGGAGTTTGCTACAGGAGAATGGGATAATTCTGATAAGTTATATGTAATAGATTTAAAGTCCACTTCTGCTGATTCTGTTATATTTTCTAAAATGGAAGCATCTGGTTTAAAGGTGGAAGATTATTATAAAATTTATGTTGGTATAGTTGCTAAAGGCATAAAGCAATTCCTATCAAATACAAAAGACACAATCTATCACAAGAAATACTTACAAGGTAAACACATTGCACCATATCAGATAATTTTCAAATCTGTATACATCAATTTTATACCAGAGTTACTTCATAGCAATACAGATCAATTTGTTTATGAGCAGAAGGAGAAGATACTTGTCCGTAAAACGGGTAATATACTAATGGCTTCGCTTGATAGCGAGCAATATTATACGGACCAAAGCCTATATAACCTATATTTGAAACCCAATAAATGGTATAATAATAAGGTCTTATTAGCGATTCTTAATTCTAAGCTCTTAAATTATTACTACAATAAAAAACTAATAACTAACGCTGATGTATTTCCATATATTAAAGGCGTGCATTTGAAGATGTTTCCATTACCGCAGATACTGTTTCAAAAAGTGTGTCTGCTTTAAGTAGTAAAAAAGGACCAGCCATGTTTGGCTAGTCCTGACAAGTTTGTAATTTTGGGTGTCCAAATCAAAAATTACAACTTATGTTACTTACAAAGGAACAAATTTCTGA
>JAFZFZ010000086.1 GCA_017557005.1 Bacteroidaceae bacterium
CGCTGATGGTAAGGGTAAGATTGGTCTTGCTCTCTCTATCCCCGTGGCTGCCAACATCGGTGGCATGGCTACTCCTATCGGTACACCTCCCAACGGCATCGTGCTCAAGTACCTCGAAGAGATGGGCTTGGGCATGGGCTTCGGTCAGTGGATTGCCTTTATGGGTCCTGTAACCATTGCTTTGCTTCTCATCTCATGGGTAATCCTGCTTTGGTTGTTCCCCTTCAAGCAGAAGACTATCGAGCTCGACATTCCCGACAACTCACAGAAGGGCTGGCGCACCACATTGGTGTATATCACCTTCTTCGCAACTATCGTTATGTGGTTGTTCGATAAGAATCTTGGTCTCAAGACTAACGCTGTAGCGATGCTCCCCGTAGCTGTATTCTGTGCTACAGGTATCATCACCAAGCGCGACCTCGAGCAAATCAGTTGGTCAGTGCTCTGGATGGTAGCCGGTGGTTTTGCACTCGGTGTTGCCCTCAATAAGTCTGGTTTGGCTGCGAATGTAGTAGAGGCTATTCCCTTCGATACTTGGCCCCCATTGCTCGTTATCATCGGCTCAGGTCTTCTCTGCTACGCTATGGCTAACTTCATCTCACACACTGCTACCGCTGCGCTCCTTGTGCCCATCCTTGCAGCTGTTGCTGTGGGTCTTATGGGTAATCCCGCAAGTGCAGAGGCGCTTGGCAGTGTCGGTGGTGTGGCTACCTTGCTCGTAGGTGTGGCTATCGCATCTTCAGTAGGTATGGTACTCCCCATCAGTACTCCTCCCAATGCCTTGGCATACGCTACTGGTCTCATCCAGCAGAAGGACATGGTAAAGGTAGGTCTCATCGTAGGTGTAGTGAGCCTGCTCCTCGGCTACGCAGTACTCATCGTATTGGGTACCAACGGACTGCTTTAAGCAATAGAGAACCCTACCATATATAATATAAGAATAGGAGTCGCCCACGGGTGACTCCTATTCTTTTGTAGCGTATAGGGAAAACTTTATCTTTCGCGGCGATTACGCGGGTGATGCTCAATGATTTCTGAGCGCAGTCGGTTGGCATCGATGTGGGTATAGATCTCGGTGGTGCCAATATCCTCGTGTCCGAGCATGCTCTGAATGACGCGCAAGTTGGCACCTCCCTCGAGCAGATGGGTGGCAAAGGAGTGACGCAGCGTGTGCGGACTGATATTCTTCGTGATGCCTGCCTGCTGGGCCAGTTCCTTGATGATGTGAAACATGGTGATGCGCGACATGCGCTTGCGGAAGTGGGCACTTACGAAGAGGTAGTCCTCGTGCCCGGGCTTAATGGCAATATCGGCACGATCGGTGAGGTAAGCCACAATCTCGGCAATGGCACGCTCAGAGATGGGCACCAGGCGTTGCTTGCTTCCCTTACCCTCGACCTTGATGAAGCCTTCGGCAAAGTAGAGGTCCGACAACTTAAGCGCGCACGCCTCAGACACACGCAATCCGCAACTGTAAAGGGTCTCGATGATGGCACGGTTACGCTGGCCCTCGCGCTTACTCATGTCAATCACCTCTACGAGGCGGTCAATCTCCTCGACGCTGAGCACCTCGGGCAGATGCATGCCTATCTTGGGTGACTCGAGCAGCAAGCTGGGGTCGGCATCGAGGTAGCCATCGAGCACAAGGTACTGATAGAATGAACGTATGCCCGAGAGTATGCGGGCTTGCGAGCGAGGGGTGATATGCTGATCGTGAAGCGCAGCAAGAAAGTGCTCCAAGTCGTCAAGATGCACATCCAACGGGTGGATGGGTTGGTCGAGCCTCGCCAGATGAGCGAGCAGCTTGGCTACATCACGCACATAGGCCTCGGCAGTATTGGCCGAAAGCGCCTTCTCGAGCAGCAGGTGTTGCTTGAACTTCAGTAGCAGCTTCTCTTCAGAGGTATCTTTGGTCTGAGTCATCGGGACTATTATTAGATATCACACACAAAAGTAGCTAAAAATCTTGACTGTGCAATGATTTATTTTTTCGTTTCGTGCCATTTTTACAGCACTTCGTTGTATCTTTGCATTCGCTTATGAACGATAACAAGAAACAAATATTGGTGCTCAACGGCCCTAACCTCAACCTGCTGGGCAAGCGTGAGCCTGGCATCTATGGTAGCGACTCTATGGAGACATGCTTTGCCGCCCTACAGACACGCTTCCCCGATGTAAAGCTCAGCTACTACCAGTCGAATGTGGAGGGCGAACTCATCAACAAGCTACACGAGGTGGGATTCAGCTACGATGGCGTAGTATTCAACGCCGGTGCCTACACGCACACCTCTGTAGCCATACACGACGCCATCAAAGCCATCAGCACACCGGTGGTGGAGGTGCACATCTCTAACGTATATCAGCGCGAGACCTATCGCCACACCTCGCTCATCACAGGCGCTTGCCTCGGTGTCATCGGGGGCTTTGGCATGGACTCGTACCGATTGGCCATAGAAGCATTGATACAGCTATGATAAGCCGCGACGAGGCCATCGAGGCCTACATACTGCAACACATGGATGAGGAGAGCGACTACCTGAAGGCGCTCTACCGCCAGACGCACGTAAAGCTGATAAACCCACGCATGACATCGGGACACCTACAAGGACGCCTGTTGAAGATGCTGGTACAGATGGTGCGCCCACAGCGCGTGCTCGAGATTGGCACCTTCACCGGATACTCGGCTCTCTGCATGGCCGAAGGATTGGAGGAGGGAGCCATGCTGCACACCTACGAGATTGACGATGAGCTGGAGGACTTCACTCGCCCGTGGATCGAGGGTTCACCCCACGGACATAAGGTATGCTTCCACATCGGCAACGCCCTGGACGAGGTGCCTCATCTGGGCGAGACCTTCGACCTCGTGTTCATGGATGGCGACAAGCGCCAATACATGCAATACTACGAGATGGTGATGCAACACACCTCGCCCAATGCCATCATCTTGGCCGACAACACACTTTGGGACGGACATGTGGTGGACAAGGCCTACTTGGGCGACCGACAGACGGCTGCCATCAATGAGTTTAACGCCTACTTGGCTGCCGACCAGCGCGTGGAGAAGTTTATCCTGCCCCTGCGCGACGGACTCACAATGATTAGAAAGAAATTTTGAATTATGAATTCTGAATTCTGATTTTTTGTCAACGGTCTACAGACTACAGTCGGCCTCCGGATGGTTTCTCGTCTGAGAATAAATTGTAAAATAATCAAATTGTAAATAAATTGTAAATTGTAAATAGTCAAATAGTCAAATAGTAAATTAAAGATATGGAATCAACCAGACAAAGTAAGATTGCCCGCCTCATACAGAAGGAGCTGAGCGAGATATTCCTGCTGCAAGCAAAGTCAATGAACGGTGTACTCGTATCGGTGACTGCCGTGCGCGTAAGCCCCGACCTCAGCATCGCACGCGTATACATCAGCGTGTTCCCCTCAGAGCGTGGCGACGAGATTGTAAAGAGCCTCAATAGCAACATGAAGGCTATCCGCTTCGACTTGGGCAACCGCCTGCGCCACCAGTTGCGCATCATCCCCGAGTTGAAGTTCTTCATCGACGACTCGCTCGACTACCTGGAGCGCATCGACGAACTGCTCAAGTAAGCAACGACGCTTGCCGATGAACCTGCCGCTCTACATAGCCAAGCGTTACCTCTTCTCGAAGAAGTCGCACAACGCCATCAACATCATCTCGGCCATCTCCGTCTGTGGGGTGGCCTTGGCTACATTGGCCCTTGTATGTACGCTCTCCGTGTTCAACGGCTTTCACGACCTCATTGCCAGCTTCTTCACCCACTTCGACCCCGACCTGAAAGTGGAGGCCATTAAGGGTAAGACCTTCACCCCCGACAGTGCGCAGCTGATAGCCATAGAGTCCATCCCGGGCGTAGAGGTGCTGAGCACCACCTTGGAAGACAATGCCATGGCCAAGTACAAGGACCAGCAAACGATGGTTACCATCAAAGGTGTGGACGACAACTTCCAGGCATTGACACATATTGACGAAATCCTCTACGGCAACCCCGAGTTCAAGCTCTACGACGCAGTGGTAGACTATGGTATCATGGGACATCAGCTGATGTACATACTCAACACGGGCGTGCAGCCCTACGACCCCATCGAGGTATATGCTCCGCGCAAGGGCACGAGGGTCAACATGTCGAACCCCCTGGCCAATTTCCACCGCGAGCTACTCTACTCGCCCGGTTCGGTATTCAACGTCAACGATAGCCGCTACGCATCGTCGTACATCATCACCTCGATGGACTATGCCCGCCGCCTGTTCGACTCCAAAGAGGAGGTCAGCGCCTTGGAGCTACGCCTGCTCCCCGAGGCCAACGTGCAGGAGGTGAAGCACGCCATCAGCAACATCATGGGCGAAGGGTTTACGGTAAAGGACCGCTACGAGCAGCAGGAGGCCACGTTCAAGGTGGTGAAGATAGAGAAGTTCATCTCCTACCTCTTCCTCTGCTTCATTCTGATGGTGGCTTGCTTTAATATCATCAGCTCCGTATCGATGCTCATCCTCGACAAGCGCGACAATGCCAACACACTGCGTAGCTTGGGTGCCCCCGACGGCATGGTGGCACGCATCTTCATCTACGAGGGCAACCTCATCGCTCTTATCGGTGCCATCGTAGGCCTCGTATTGGGCATCGTACTATGCCTACTGCAACAACATTTCGGACTCATCGGCTTGGGTGGCGACGGACAGTTCGTGGTGTCGGCCTACCCCGTGAGGGTGAAGTTCACCGATATCGTACTCGTGTTCTTCTCCGTAGTCGTAGTGAGCGCCATCTCCGTATGGCTCCCCATCCGCTTGGTGAACAAATATTTCATGAAGGACTAACCATCCTCTCTCCCCCTCCTGCCGTGTAGCATAGGGGAATGCCTCATTTCAGCGCAATACTCTGCACCTGTATGTCCTCATCGAAGAAGATGGAGGCATATTGCTTGAAGATATCACCCGACTCAGTAGTGAGGAATCGGCAGGTACCCTGCTTGGTACACAGACGATCCATCTCGGGGTGACGCTCCATGTAGTTGACAAGGCTCTTGCCCACATACTCGCCCTGCGTGATGACCTTGATATGCGAGGGGGTGTATTGGCGTATCTTATCGTAAAGGATGGGATAGTGGGTGCAACCCAAGATGAGCGTGTCAATCTTGTCATCCTTAGCCAGCAGATTGTCGATATGGCGACGCACAAAGTAGTCGGCTCCGTCGCTCTTGGCCTCACCGCACTCTACCAAAGGCACCCAGATGGGGCAAGCCTCACCGCTGACGGTGATGTCGGGGAAGAGCTTCTTGATCTCGAGCGGGTATGACTGCGATTTGATGGTACCCGAGGTAGCCAAGATGCCTACGTGGCGAGTCTCGGTGATATCGTCAAGATACTCCACCGTGGGACGTATGATGCCGAGCACGCGCTTGCTGGGGTCAATCTTAGGAAGGTCGATCTGCTGAATCGTGCGCAATGCCTTGGCCGAAGCGGTGTTGCAAGCCAGTATCACCATGGGGCAGCCCATCTCGAAGAGTTTCTTCACGGCTTGTGAGGTAAACTCATACACCACCTCGAAGGAGCGGGTGCCGTAGGGAGTGCGGGCATTGTCGCCCAAATAGAGGAAGTCGTACTGGGGCATTTGCGCACGTATCTGCGATAAGATGGTGAGACCTCCGTAGCCGGAGTCGAAGATTCCAATAGGACCGGGTATCATAGCTGCTAACAGGTTTTTGCGTACGATAAATTATCGGCAAATATACAAATCATTTCGCAATATACACAACAATAGCGACGATTTCTTGGAAAAGAATCAAGCCCGAGCATATGCTCGGGCTTGGTTTCACTTGTCGTATCACTCGGTATCACTCTACCTTGAGTTCCTTCTTTACCTGTGCGGTGACATCTTTGCCACTTTGGGGATTGATGGCGATGTAGGCACGATCATCGGTGTTGAGCACGTAGTCATACTTATTGTCTACGCACACCTTCATGACAGCTTCATCAACCTTGTCGTAGAGAGGCTTCATCATCTCGCGGCGAGCCTCACGCATGGCGCGATTAACCTCGTCCTTGAATGCTACAGACTTCTCCATCAACTCTTGAAGCTCCTTGTGACGCTTGATGCGGATGTTCTCGGGGAAGCTGTGCTGCTCCTCGATGAAGTCGCTATACTTCTGATTGAACTCGCGCTCTGAACGTACAATCTCCGCTTCGTACTTATCCTGCAACTCATCCAAGTGGGTGACAACGATGGAGTACTCGGGCAAAGCCTTGACCAACTCCATGTAGCTGACATAGCCAAACTTAGACTGAGCCATAGCACCCATGGCAACGAGTGACAAGAGGGTAAGGATGTATCTTTTCATATATTGTACTTTACATTTGAAGGGTGCACGCACCTGCATGCACTCCTATAGTTTCTTATTGGATACCCAACTTGGCCTTTACAGCACCAGTCACGTCAGTGCTGAGTGTCTCGCTGATGTAGGGGATACCGCTTGCCAAGTCAAAGATGTAGAGATAGCCACCAGCTACACCTACCTCCTTGATAGCCTTGGTAATCTTCTCAGTGAGCGTGTTCATCTTCTCCTGTGAAGCCTGTGCCAACTGCTGCTGAGACTCCTGATAGTACTGCTGCATACGGCCATAGAGGTCCTGCAACTCAGCCTCGCGACGCTGTGCGATGTTAGCGGGGAGAGTAGCCTTCTCCTTCTCATAAGCCTCGCTCTTCTTAGCGAGCTCTGACTCCATCATCTGAAGCTCATTGGTGATTTGTTTCTCAAGTTCCTGCAACTCGGTCTGCGCTTTCTTATACTCGGGCATAGCCTGGATGATGTCAGCAGAGTTGAGGTGACCAAATTTCTGTGCAAAGATTGCGAGGGGCGCCATCAAGAAAAGGATGGCAATAAGTTTCTTGTTCATAATAGTTAAATGTTTTTAGTTTATGATTATTTAGTTTTGTTTTTTTGATTCTATTAAGGGGAATTAAAGACCATTAAGGGCTATTAAGGGGAGCGAAAACGCAAAATTAGTTGGCATATCCTAACTTCACCAACACCTCATTGCTGATGTCAATCTTGGGCGAGGCGTAGATGATGCTGGCAGCCGAGGCACGATCGACCACTACGGAGAAGCCCTTGGCATCGGACACCTCCTTAACGGCGGTGTATATCTCATCCTGTATGGGTGCCATAAGGCTCTCGCGCTTCTTGTAGAGTTCGCCTTCGGGACCGAAGTACTTGCGCTTGAGCTCCTGCGCCTCCTTCTCCTTGGCCACGATCTCCTCTTCCTTGCGTGTCTTCTGCTCCTCAGAGAGGAACACAACCTCGCTTTGGTAGTTCTTGTAGAGGGTCTGCGCCTCAAGGGCTACGGCCTCCACCTCGCTCTGCCACTTCTTCGATATCTGGTTGAGCTGCTCATTGGCACGCTCGTAGGCGGGGATATTCTTCAGGATATACTCCATATCAATGAGTGCAAACTTCTGCGCATTGGCGGCCAAGCACACCAGGCAGAGCAGCGCTGTCATCAAGAGATTCTTTTTCATAATCTATGTTTTTTACTTATGCGTTATACCATATAGACACTCGAAAATGTCAAATGTTTAAAACTCTTGTCCAAGAATGAAGTGGAATTGGCTACCGCTTTGTGCAGTAGAGCCGTTGAGCTTATCGAAGCCGTAGGCCCAGTCGATACCCATAAGTCCGATCATCGGGAGGAAGATACGCACACCCACACCAGCCGAGCGCTTCATGTCAAAGGGGTTGAACTTACGCACGTCTGTCCACGCGTTACCGCCCTCGAGGAAGGCGAGCGCATAGATCTGCGTAGAGTTCTCGAACATGAGCGGGTAGCGCAACTCCATGGTAAAGCGCGAGTAGGCATAACCCTCGCTACCATAGGGCGTGAGCGCACCGTTGTCGTAACCACGCAGGGCCACCATATCGGTGTAGTAGTTGTATGAGTATCCGCTCATACCATCGCCACCCACGTAGAAGGTCTCGAAGGGCGACTTCTTATACTTATTATAATGGCCGAGGAGTCCGAAGTCAGCACGCGCCATCAGCACAAGACACTTCTGTCCGCCGGTGAGCGCCGTGTAGAACTTGCTCTTGAACTTCCACTTGTGATACTCAATCCAGTTGTAGCGTTGCTGGAGGCTCTTGCTGTAGTTGGCATCGGTAGCCTTCACCTCGCTCAGCGACTTGTAGTCGACACCATCAAAGAGCGAATAGGGCGGTGTGATAGCCACGTTGAAGCTAATCTCCGAACCTTGACGCGGGAAGATGGGATTGTCAATAGAGCTACGTCCGAGGTTGAGCGAGAGGTTCACATTGTTACATCTACCATTCGAGATGATGAAGTACTCCCAGTTGTTGAGGTCGTAGCGCTGGTAGGTGAGCTCACCATAGAGGGTGAAGTAATCATCGGGCCAGTGCAGACGCTTACCCCAACCGATTGACAAGCCATACATGCGCAGGTACTTGTCGGGGTCGTAGTACGACTCATAATTATTGTAGTAGTTATTGTAGTTGCCATAACCATACATATAATTATAGTAGTTGTTGTAGTAAGCCGAGTTGTAGTAGTTGTTGTTGATACCCGTCTGCAGCGCATAGAATCCGTTCACCGAGAAGGAGTTGGGGCGCTTGCCGCCAAACCAGGGGTCGAGGAACGAGATGTTGTACGACTGGTAATAGGTACCGTTGGTCTGACCACTGATGGTGAAGGTCTGTCCGTCACCCTGGGGGATGAAGGCGCGGTAGTTGTCAGACTTGTGGAAGAGGTTGTACATGGAGAAGTTGGTAAACTTCAGCGCAATCTTACCGATGACACCTGTCTGTCCGTATCCGAGCGAGAACTCCACCTGGTCATTGTTCTTTGATTCGAGCATCCAGTTGATGTCTACCGTACCATTGGCAAGGTCGGGTTGCACATCGGGAGCGATGGCCTCGGGGTTGAAGTGACCCATCTGCTGTATCTCACGAGCCGAACGCATCAAGGCATCCTTGCTGAAGAGGTCGCCCGGCTTGGTCATCAGTTCGCGGCGCACCACATTCTCATACAGGCGGTCGTTACCGGCAATGCGCACACGGTTGATGGTAGCCTGCGGACCCTCGAGCACACGCATCTCAAGGTCTACCGAGTCCTCGGTGACATTGATTTCTACGGGCTCGACGCGGGCAAACACATATCCATTATTATAATATAGGTTGCCGATGGCATCGTCGTCCACGTTGATACGCTCTTCGAGGAGCTTCTGGTTGTAGACGTCGCCCGCCTTCATGCGCAACACCTCAGAGAGACCTTGCGACTCATACACGGTGTTGCCCACCCAGTTGATGTTGCGGATGTGGTACTGGTTACCCTCCTCCACCTGGATGTATACGTCTACGGTCTTGTCATCGTATGTCACCACCGAGTCGGCCACGATATGTGCATCGCGGTATCCGTGCTCGTTATACTTATCGATCAAGAGCTGCTTATCCTCGTCGTAGAGGTTGTTGATAAACTTCTTCGGACGGAAGAAGTGGCGCCAGTTGCCACGCTCATTGGTCTTCTTCATCGCCCACTTCAGTTGCTTCTCGTTGAGGGCGCTATTACCGGTGATATAGATCTTGTTGACCTTGATTTTCTCCTTCTTGTCGATGGTGATATCGAGGATGAGGTGGTTGGCCTCAGCCACGTCGTCGCGTTGCATGATGGTGACCTCGGCATTCTTGAAGCCCTTCTCATCGAAGTAGCGCTTGATGACAATCTTGGCACGGTCCATCATGTTGGGTGTGATCTGATTGCCTTGGCGGAAGTTGAGCTTGGCCTCCAGGTCATCCTGCTCCGACTTCTTCACACCGATGAAGTTGATTTTCGAGAGGCGGGGGCGCTGGGTGAGCGCGATGTTCAGGTAAGCCTGGTTGCCCACGGTCTTCTCCACGGTGATGTTCACGTTAGAGAACAAGCCGTGCTTCCAGTAGCGCTTCACAGCGGCTGTAATCTCTTCGCCAGGGATGGTGATCACTTGTCCGACAGACAATCCCGACAAGCCTATCAGCACGTAGTCCTCGTAGTCGTCGACACCGCTCACCGTGATACCGGCAATCTCATATTTCTTGGGTGCCGAGTATAGCACTGCAGGCTTCTCTATGGTGTCGGTCACGGCATATTGCGCCATGGCCTTGCCTGAGGGCAGGGCAAACAGTGCGACCAGTGTGATGTATTTAAGTATGTTCAGATAATTTTTCATTCCTTTATTTATTATCATTCTCTTCTGCGATTTGTTCACTTGTCTTGCCGAATCTTCTCTCACGCTGCTGGTAAGTGTAGATAGCTTTACACAACTCCTCCTCATCAAAATCGGGCCAATAGGTGTCGCAGAAGTAGAGTTCCGCATAGGCACACTGCCACAGTAGATAGTTGCTCAGGCGAGTCTCGCCTCCGGTACGTATGAGCAGGTCGGGGTCGGGCATGAACGAGGTGGCCAGGGTGTCGTCGATGGTCTTGTCGGTGATGTCATCGATGCTCATTGCCCCCTCCTGCACCATGGCGGCGATGCGCTTGGCCGCGCGGGTGATCTCCCACTTCGACGAGTAGCTCAGCGCCACGGTGAGTGTGCCGCGCTGGTTGCCAGCCGATTGGGCGATGCAGTAGTTCATGCGCTCGCGCACCTTCTCGGGCAAGCGGTCGGTGTCGCCGATTACGCAGAAGCGTATGTCGTTGTCCATGAAGATGCTGAGGTCGAGCTTCTCAAACAGCAGCGACATCAGTCCTGCCACCTCCTCATCGGGGCGGGTCCAGTTTTCGGTAGAGAAGGCATATACGGTCACATACTTCACACCCAGCTTGGCTGCATGCATCATGGTGTCGTGCAGGGCCGATGCTCCGGCGATATGTCCTTCGCCACGTCTTCTGCCTTTAGCCTTGGCCCAGCGTCCGTTACCATCCATGATGATGGCAATGTGCTGGGGTATACGGTTCATGTCTAACTGCTCTTTGTATGTCATGTGAGTTTATTGAGTTTGTTAATTGTTGCACTTTCTATATTTCGGAAACATGTCATAGCTGACGTACACCATCAGCCACGAGTAGCAATCCTTGTTTTTCAGTCCCTTGCCCTCGATGCCGTAGGGGTCGTCGAGCACGAGTCCCTCGGTGGCGGTCACATCCAGGCGGTCCGATGTGGTGAAGCGCATGCTCCACTCGGCACCGCAGTTGATGCGGGGGGCCAACTTGTACTTCACGCCAAGTCCCAAGGGTATGTTCATCGCCACCACGTGATTGGCAGGCTTGGGAGCATAGGTAAGTCCCACTCCACCAAGGATGTAGGGCGTCAGTCGGCGACTATCCTTGTAGCCCGCTCCCGTGCCATAGGCAAAGAAGTTGTACTCAAACTGCGCTCCCAGTTCGTACACATTGCGACTGAAGGTGCTATGCACGTCGCCAGGGAACTGGTTGTCAATGCCCTCGGTGCTACCCTTGATGCGGGCCACGGCGAGGTCGCCCTTCACCACCATGCGGGGGTTGAAGTTGTAGCGGGCCACGAGGCCACCCATCGGGGCGGTATTCTTGAACGGAGTGGTGAAGTTGGCATCGCCCATATAGAAGCTTCCGCCCACCATGGCACCCAGTTCCATCTTGTACTCCAACTCCTGAGCCGACCCCCTGCACACCGACGCCAGCAACAGGAATACTGCTGCCAATCGGCTGATCATGTGTCGTGTATATCGGTTCATCGGGGTTGGTCTATGTTAGGTTTTCTCTATTTCTCAAAGTCCGTTCCAGCGGCCACGCCATACGTCGCCTGTGCTCCACATCACCCACACGTAGGTGCCGTCGGTAACGGTAGCAAAGGCCTCCTCGCGACCCTTGAAGGCCTCGGGCAGACTGAACACATTGTCGCGAGCGCGCCATGTCACGCCGTTGTCGCGCGACTCATAGCAAGCGCTGAAGGCCTCGAGGGGCTGCTGGCGATGGCCCAGGCTCTTGCCGCCAAAGGCATACATCTTACCGGCATAGCGTATCACGGCCAGGTGCTCCAGGTTGGGACATCCGTAGACGTTGGTACCCTGCGGCTCCACCTCCACCCAGCAGGTGTCGGTCGATAGCTTGCTCCACACCTGTGCGCAGGTGTCGGCCTCAGCCTCGGGAGTAGCCACAAAGAGGGTGCGTGAGATGTTGGCATTGGTGCGCAAGGGCTCGCTGAACGCAGCCACACCCGCCTTGATAGCGCGCTTGGGCTGCTGGCCCAACTGCCATGCATTCATATCTGTTGACGAGGCGATAGTACCCTCAACCATTGCCCAAGCCATAGTGTCACCCTCCACGGCAAGCAAGGTGCTCACGGGCTGTGCATTGCCCACCGCCACCCATGCAAGGGCATCGGCCGAACTGTAGAGAGCTCCGTCGGCCACCATGTAGAACTGGTCGCCCACGAGCTGCACCGATGCGACATCAGCACCTGCGGGGATGCCTGTCCACTCGGTAGGAGTGCTCCACTGAGCGCCATCGCCCAGGGCCGACGTAGTGGTGTATCCCCTACCCTCGGCATCGGTACCGAGCACATACACGAGCGCCTCCTTGACAAGCGCCTTGGGAGCGACAAACAACCCTGCGGGGAAGTTGGCCTGCTCGAGCTGGTGCCACAAGGTGGTGCGGGGATCTACCTGATGCACGTTGATGCTGATGAGGTAGTCACGTGTAAATTTCTCGTCGTATGAGGTGATGGTAAACTTCACGGGATGGGTGAAGTCGATAGAATCCTCCTCGCTGAAGCCCACTTGCTCATCGTCCTTGTAGTACGATATGTAGCCATTGGCGCCGATGTTGGGCACCACGCGGGTGACATCGGTGGCATAGGCGATGGAGTCGCTGTTGTAGACGAGTCCCTGCGCCTGATCGATGGTGAAGCGTATGGTCTTCGATGCCATGATGGTGGTGTAGGTAGAGTCCTTACCACTGGCAAGTGTGATGGTGTGCTGGGTCTTCAGGTCGTTGATGCTGAACGAGAGCAAGGCCACGGTCGAGGTGAGCTCGGTCTCCTCGGCGTCGGGCAGACAAGAGGTGAGCGTGGTGCTTGCTACAAGTGCACAAATGAGGCTGATTGCTATTTTTTTCATTGTCGTTTGATTGCTATTATGAATTCAACCGACAAATTTAGCAACATTTTTCCGCTTGTCGCCTATATTTTAAGTTCTTTTATCTTAAAAGATGTGTAAAAGTGCTATTTTGCGTGTAAAAACTGCTCTATTTGGTTGCCCGATGATAAAAATTGGTCAGTTTTTATTGCATTTTTTAATTTTGGAGCCTCCACGCCGCCACCCAGCGCAAAGGGAGCTGTTTCCACGTGGGCCTCATCCCACAGACCGCAATCGATGAAGCTCTGCAGCACGACGGCTCCGCCCTCGACGAGCAGGCGCTGAACGCCTCGTCCATGCAGGTATTGCAGTATCTGCGGCACGATGTCGCGATCGAAATCCACCACCACCGACTCCACCATTCCATCGGCTCCAAAATTGCGAAAAACCTCGGTAAAAACGGCAGTTTTTGATGTTTTGTCAAACAATCGGAGTCCTTCACCCAGTTCTCCGCGGCGGTCGATAACCAAGCGCAGGGGACTCTTCCCGGGCCACAGACGAGTGGTGAGCGAGGGGTTGTCGAGCTGGGCCGTGCGGCGTCCCACGAGGATGGCATCGCTCAAGGCACGGAGCCGGTGCACGCGCTGCGATGTGGCCTCGGTAGAGAATTTCACGGGTTGACGCCCGTCATCGGCGGTACGTAGCGAGTCGATGTAGCGATCGGCCGACTGCGCCCACTTGAGCACGACGTAGGGACGCTGCTTGCCGTGGTAGGTGAAGAAGGCGCGGTTGAGAGCCATGCACTCGGCCTCGAGCACTCCTACGGTGACCTCTATGCCGGCATCGCGCAACTTCTGTATGCCCTTGCCGTCGACCTGCTCGAAGCTGTCGCGACACCCGATGACTACACGCGGAATACCCTTGCTGATGATGAGGTCGGCACAGGGCGGAGTCTTGCCATGGTGAGCACAGGGCTCGAGACTCACGTAGATGGTAGCTTCGCGCAGCAACCGCTCGTCGGCCACCGAGGCGATGGCGTTGACCTCAGCGTGAGGGCCTCCACACCGACGATGATACCCCTCGCCGATGATGCGACCGTTGTGTACTACCACCGCCCCCACCATCGGGTTGGGAGCTGCTCCCGCTCTGCCGCAAGCTGCCAGCTGCAGGCATCGTGCCATGTATTGTTCGTCTGTAGTCATAGTTGGTTGCAAAGGTATCATTTTGAATTGAAAATTGAAAATTAAAAATTGTTTTAAGTCACCCATCCCCCTGATATGATGCAAAGTTAATGCTTTTGCCCGACACATTCCGACTTAATGCAAAGTTCTGCAAAGTACTTTTTGTAAATAATTGAGTGTGTGTGAAATGTATTTTTTTATTCCAAGGCTCGCCGCCAATTTTCCAAGGCTTGCCGCGCCAAGAATTAGGCTCGCCAGCGGATTCTTCGTGCTTACCATCAGCATTGCAGGGCTTGCTGCAAGGTAGGCAAAATGTAATCAGTTGTCAGTAATCAATTACCTTGTGGTCTTTGCTGCCGAGCCCCTTATATAGATAGCTTATTTTAATATTATATATACGTAGTATATCTAATATCTAAATAAGTGTTTTTTCACATGAACATTTTCGCCATCATCGAGAGAGAGCATATTAATTGATTACTGATTACTGATTACATTGTGTCTGTCTTTTCCTGAAAAAGGTTGAGCACAAACAAAAGTCGGGGAAACAAAAACTTTTTCCGTAGGAAAGTTGGAAATGTCAATCCCTTTTTGTATCTTTGCAATACAATCCCCAAGACTGATAATAACATAAAAACACGATTGAATATGAGAAAGTTACTCTTCACCGCCGCCCTGACAGCCATGAGCCTCGGCGCTGCAGCACAGAGCATCACCCCGCAGATGCTGGAAAAATTCAAGTCTGAGAACACAATGACCGCCGCCGACCGCGCCATACACAACGCCATGGCAGCCAACGACGTGAGCAAACTTGCCGTGAACCAGGCCAACCAAACCGAGATGGACACCTACTTCTCGCACAGCGTACCCTCGAAGGGTATCACCGACCAGCAATCATCGGGCCGCTGCTGGCTCTTCACCGGACTCAACGTGATGCGCAGCAAGGTGATCAACAAGCACAACCTCCCCGGACTCACCTTCTCACACGTATACAACTTCTTCTACGACCAGCTCGAGAAGTCGAACCTCTTCCTGCAGGCCGTCATCGACACCGGCGACAAGCCCATGGAGGACAAGACCGTGGAGTGGCTCTTCAAGAATCCGCTCAGCGATGGTGGCACCTTCACCGGCGTGGCCGACCTCGTAGCCAAGTATGGTATTGTACCCGCTGGCGTGATGCCCGAGACCTATGCCAGCAACAACACATCGCGCTTCACCGCACTCATCAAGCGCAAACTGCGTGAAGATGGTCTCATCCTGCGCGACAAGATTGCTGCCGGCGCCAGCAAGAAGGAGCTGGAGACCCTCAAGACCACGATGCTGAGCGAGGTATACCGCATCCTCGTGCTCGGATTCGGCGAACCCGTGACCACCTTCAAGTGGGCGCCGAAGGATGCACAGGGCAAGTACATGTGGGAACCTAAGGAGTATACTCCGCGCTCATTCTATGCCGAGTTTGTAGGCGAAGATTACCAGAACGACTACATCATGCTGATGAACGACCCCACCCGCGAATACTGGAAGACCTACGAGATACAGTATGACCGCCACACCTACGACGGACACAACTGGCTCTACCTCAACCTCCCGCTCGAGGATATCAAGGAGATGGCCATCGCCTCTATCAAGGACTCTACCATGATGTACTTCTCATGCGACGTGGCCAAGGAGCTCGATAGCAAGCGCGGACTGCTCGACCTGGACAACTTCGACTACGAGTCGCTCCTGGGCATCAAGTTCGGCATGGACAAGGCACAGCGCATCCGCGTATTCGATAGCGGCTCATCACACGCCATGACCATGATGGCTGTTGACCTCGACGCTGAGGGCAAGCCCACCATGTGGAAGGTAGAGAACAGCTGGGGTGCCACATCGGGCCACAAGGGACACCTCATCATGACCGACGAGTGGTTCAACGAGTACATGTTCCGCCTCGTGGTGAACAAGAAGTACGCTAACGACAGAGTGCTCAAGGCTGCCAAGCAGAAGCCCATCCATCTCCCCTGCTGGGATCCCATGTTCATGGGCGAAGAATAACGCAACCCGACACCGCCGCATATGAAGAAGACACTCATCCTGCTCACCGCTCTGCTCGCATTGGCCATCAGCGCTAAGGCACAGCAGAGCTACTCGGGCCAGCAACTCACCGAAGAGGGCGCCTGGTGCTGGTTTGCCGACCCGCGCGCCATCCACTACACCAATGCCGATGGCAGCATCAACGCCTCGTACATAGGCTACATCGACGTGCACGGCAACGTGAAGGCCATGCAGCTGGATCACAACACGGGCCTCCGCACCGAAGTGCTGGTACGCTCGTACTTCCAGCCCGACGACCACAACAACCCCAGCTTCCTGGTGTTGCCCGACGAACGCGTACTCATCATCTACTCGCGCCACACCGATGAGCCCGCCTTCTACTACCGCGTATCGAAGCGCCCCGGCGACATCAGCGCATTGGGCGAAGAGAAGTGCATCGTCACCAACCACAACACCACCTACCCGTCGCCCTTCCTCATGAGCGACGACCCCGAGCACTTCTACCTCTGCTGGCGCGGCCTGGGATGGCATCCTACCATCGCACGCCTCACCCTACCCGACGCGGAGGACAACGTGCAGATTGCCTGGGGACCCTATCAGATGGTGCAGTCGACCGGCGCACGCCCCTATGCCAAGTACTATAGCAACGGCAAGGACAAGCTCTACATGACCTACACCACCGGCCACCCCGACAACGAATGGCCCAACTGGCTCTACTTCAACGTCATCAACCTACATGCCGAGAAGCAGCCCGACGGTACGGTCAACGTAGCCCCCACGCTGGAGGACATCAAGGGCAACCACCTCTCGGTAATCGCCGATGGCAAGTTTCGCGTAAACAAGAGCGCCGAGTACAAGCAGACCTACCCCTACACGCTGGTAGATGCCCCCACCAACAGCCGTGCCTGGGTGTGGCAGATCGCCTGCGACACGGAGGGACTCCCCGCCATCGCCATGGTGCGCATCGACCGTAGCAAGAACCAGCACCAATACTACTATGCCAAGTGGACGGGCGAGGCATGGCGACTGACCGACCTCGCCAATGGTGGCGGCCGTTTCCACCCCTCGAACACCGAGTATTGCTACAGCGGAGGCGAAGCCCTCGACCCCGCCAACCCCAACGTGATATACCTCTCCATCCCCACCAAGGACCGCTCAGGCAAGAGCATCCATGAGATATGGCGCTACACCCTGAACCACCAAGGACAGGTGGCGATGAAGGAGCAGATCACCCGCAACTCAGAGAAGAACAACGTGCGCCCCTTCGTGCTGCCCGGCTCAGAACACTCGCCCCTACGCCTCCTATGGATGCACGGCGACTATGCCTACTGGATTGTCAAGAAGGGCTACCCCACCGGGTTCCCCACCGCTATCCATGCACACCTCCCCGAGCAATGGGCCCCATGCCACGAGGCAAGCAAAGCCACCAAGGGCGCCTTCACCGTCGACCTCCACATGGAGCTCCCGGCCGACCACTACCACGGCACGATGCTGACGACACAGAGCTTCAGCTACGGACTCGACAAGGAGAGCGTGAAGCCCTACGTAGAGATGGGCGGCAACCGCTACTACAGCACCAACCAACTCTACACATCGGACAACTGGGCCACCAACTGCACCGGCACACACGGCGACAACTGGCCCACGCCGCATGCCACACTGCGCATCACCTTCACCTACGACGGCAACGTCCTCACCGTATACCGCAACGGACTCATCGACCAGGTGATAGAGGCACGCAAACTGAAGGCTTCGCAAGCGGCCACGGGCGACATCCCCTTCGGAAGCATCGAAGTGCAAAGCTACGACCGCTGCTTGTCGCAAGAGGAGATACAGGCGCTGAACAAGTGAGAATGGCACCTCAAAGCAAGAAAACAAATAGATAAATAAATATGACAACAAAGCATCTACTCGCAGCCACCCTCGTGGCATGCAGCTTGGGCGCACAGGCTCAAGTGATTCAGACCTACCAGGTGCGCGACGCAGTGACACTGCGCACACCTATCCTCACCGATAGCGTCAACACCGAAGGTCGCCGATATGAGACCAGAGACCTGCTGAGCACTGCCATCAGTCTCAACCAGAACAACTACAACACACAGGCCATGGAGGCCGACACCACAGGCTTCGTGACTCTGACATCGGCCGACGGCGAGCACCTCATCTATGTGGTGAGCACCAACATCCGTGCCGACCGCTTCATGAAGGGTAAACTCAAGGTGACCTCTCCCGCACGCTGGGAGGCATTCATCGATGGCGTATCAAAGATGAAGAAGGAGAACGCCGAGGATAGCCTCAACGTGAAGGCTGGCCGCGACATCGCTCTGCGCATGGAGCCGGAGCGCGACTACAAGGTGACCATCAAGCTGCTCGCCCACAAGGACGACAAGGCAACCCCCACCTTCAAGTGCGAGGTAGTGGCCGACAAGGGGTACGAGAAGGTAAACGTATATAGCGGACATGACTTGAAGCGCCGCTTCGCCCTCGACAATACGGTATATGGCAATCGCGTCATCGACGTGGCCATGTCGCCCAGCGGCAAGTATCTCTACACCCGCTACTGGTACAACTACAGCAAGGACCGTCAGCATGTATTTGCCCAACTCACCGACGTCAAGACCGGCAAGGTGCTGCTCGCCAATGCCAAGGACGGCATGCGCTGGATGCCCAAGAGCGACAAGATGTACTACACCGCTACAGCAGCTACGGGCAACAACATCATCGTGCTCGACCCCGTGACACTGACCGAAGAGGTGCTGCTCACCGAGATTCCCGCCGAGCGCTTTACCTGGGCACCCACTGAGGACTTCCTCATCTACTACCCCAGCGAGAAGGGGCAGCCCGAGCAGGGACCGCTGAAGCGCATCGCTACCCCCAGAGACCGCATCCCCGGATTCCGCGGACGTAGCTTCCTGGCCAAGTACGACATCAAGAAGGGTACCACCGAGCGCCTCACCTACGGACACCACTCTACCTACCTTGGCGACATCCGTTACGATGGTGCAAAGATCCTCTTCAGCACCTCTGCCGAGGATGTAACCACACGCCCCTTCGGCACCTCATCGGTGTATCAGCTCGACCTCAACACCTACGAGATTGACACCCTCGTGGCCGCAAGCGGCTTCGTAGACGGAGTGAGCTATTCGCCCGACGGCACACAAGTGCTCATCGTAGGAAGCGCTGAAGCCTTCGATGGAATCGGCAAAAACAGCAACCACCCCATCCCCAACGCCTACGACAAGCAGGCCTTCATCATGGACCTCGCTACCCGTGAGGTGACTCCCATCACGAAGGACTTCGACCCCTCAATAAGCGTATTGCAGTGGAACGTGGCTGATAAGAACATCTACTTCAGCACCGACGACAAAGACGAGGTCAACATCTATCGCTACAACACCGCAAAGAAGACCTTCGAGCAATTGCCCTTGGAGGTAGGTGTAACACAGCGTTTCTCACTCCCCACACAGAGCGCCGCCATGGCTGCATACTATGGTCAGGACGACCACACTGCCGGTGTAGGCTACCTCTTCGACTTGAAGAAGATGCGTTCACGCCTCATCGCTGACCCCATGAAGCCTATCCTGGAGGATATCGAGTTGGGCGAGACACACGAGTGGAACTTCACCGCATCGGACGGCACCACCATTCATGGTAAGTACTGCTTGCCCCCTTCGTTTGACCCCGAGAAGAAATACCCCCTCATCGTATACTACTATGGCGGCACCACACCCACAGTAAAGGGCATCAGCAACCCCTACTGCGCACAGCTGTTCGCCTCACGCGACTATGTAGTATATGTAATCCAGCCCAGCGGCACCATCGGCTACGGACAGGAGTTTGCCGGACGCCACGTCAATGCATGGGGCAAGCGCACCGCGGACGACATCATCGAGGGCACCAAGAAGTTCTGCGAAGAGCACCCCTACGTAGATGCTGAGCACATCGGCTGCTTGGGCGCATCGTATGGCGGATTCATGACTCAGTACCTGCAGACACAGACAGACATCTTTGCTGCTGCCGTATCGCATGCCGGTATCAGTAATGTCACCAGCTACTGGGGCGAGGGCTACTGGGGCTACAGCTACAATGCCGTAGCTGCTGCCGATAGCTATCCCTGGCAAAACCCCGACCTCTTCACCAAGCAGGGCTCACTCTTCAATGCCGACAAGATCAACACTCCGCTGCTGCTCCTGCACGGTACGGTAGACACCAACGTGCCCATAGGCGAGAGCATCCAACTCTTCAACGCACTGAAGATTTTGGGCAAGGAGGTAGAGTTCGTACAAGTAGAGGGCGAGGACCATTTCGTGGCTGATTACGCCAAGCGCGTGCTCTGGCACAACACCATCATGGCATGGTTTGCCCGCTACCTGCAAGATAGCCCCGAGTGGTGGAACGACCTCTATCCTAAGCGCCATTTGTAAGAAGCAGATAGCAGAAAACGACAAAGTTACCCAAGAGCGGCCCTGCAACACCGAATAAGAACCACAATTCGCTCGGAAACACAGAGAATTATCAAAACAAGTTTTGTATATCGGCCGCTTTTTCGTACCTTTGCAGCTCGAAATAGAGAACAATTTTAACTAATTTCACATAACTAATTTAACACGATGAAAAAAATTCATTTTTCAATCTTTGCTGCAGCATTGTTGATGCTCTGCTCATGCAGCAACAAGTTGGGCGAGCTTTCGTCAAAGTACTTTGCTGTTACTCCCCAGCTCCTCGAGGCCGTTAATGGCGAGGTTCCCGTAACAATCTCTGGTACTTTCCCCGAGAAGTTCTTCCCCAAGAAGGCCGTTATCACTGTTACTCCCGTTTTGAAGTACGAGGGTGGCTCAGTAAGCGGTGATGCTTACACATTCATCGGTGAGAAGGTAGAAGGCAACAGCCAGACTATCGCTTACAAGACTGGTGGCAACTTCACAATGAAGAGCACATTCGACTATGTTCCCGAAATGGCAAAGTCTGAGCTCTACCTCGAGTTCGCTGCTAAGATCAAGAACAAAACAAAGGCTATGCCCGCAGTAAAGGTTGCTGACGGTGTATTGGCTACCGCTGAGCTCTACAGCCAGACTACTACTTCTACTAAGCCCGCTTACGCTGAGGATGCTTTCCAGCGCGTAATCAAGCAGGCTAAGCAGGCTAACATCATGTTCCTTATCCAGCAGACAAACCTCCGTTGGAGCGAGATCAACTCAGCTCAGATGAAGGAGTTCACTGAGACTTTGAAGGACGTGAAGGCTGACACTAAGAACAAGGTTCTTGACAACGTAGAGGTTTCTGCTTACGCTTCACCCGATGGTGAGCTCAGCCTCAACGACCGTTTGGCTACATTGCGTCAGAACAACGCTAAGTCACACGTAAACAAGATCCTCAAGAAGAACAAGGTTGAGACAAACGTTGACGCTAAGTACACTGCTGAGGACTGGGAAGGTTTCCAGGAGTTGGTTGCTGGTTCAAACATCCCCGATAAGGACCTCATCTTGCGCGTACTTTCTATGTACAACGACCCCGAGGTAAGAGAGCGTGAAATCAAGAACATCTCTGCTGTATACGGTGAGTTGGCTGAGGAGATCCTTCCCCAGTTGCGTCGTGCACGTTTGACCTTGAACTACCAGCTCATCGGCCGCTCTGACGAGGAGATCCTTACTGCTATTAAGGAGGATGCTTCTGTATTGAGCGTTGAGGAGCTCCTTTACGCTGCTACATTGGTTGAGACTGCAAAGGAAAAGGCTGCTATCTACAACACTACAGCTAAGCTCTTCCCCAACGACTACCGTGCTTACAACAACTTGGCTCAGCTCGCTATGAACGATGGCGACTACGCTGCTGCTAAGAACTTCTTGGAGAAGGCTGCTAAGTTGAACGCTACTGCTGCAGAGGTTAACACCAACCTCGGTATGCTCGCTCTCATCGAGGGTAACGTAGCTGATGCTGAGAACTACTTGGTTAAGGGTACTGACGCTAAGGCTAACGCTGCTGCTCTCGGTAACCTCTACGTAGCTCAGGGCCAGTACGAGCGTGCAGTAAGCGCATTCGCTGAGACAAAGAGCAACGCTGCTGCTCTCGCACAGATCATGGCTGAGGACTACACCGCTGCAAAGAGCACTCTCGCAGCTGTAGAGACTCCCGATGCTTACACATACTACTTGAACGCAATCGTAGGCGCACGCACCAACAACGCTGCTATGGTAGCTGAGAACTTGGTGAAGGCTATCCGCCTCGACTCTTCTCTCCGCGAGAAGGCTCTCAACGATGCTGAGTTCAGAAAATATGCTGCATCATTGTTGAACCTCTAATTAGAGACGACACCTATAGTTTGAGGAGCGGAGGCTTGCCACGGGCAGACTCTGCTCCTCGCTTTTTATAAAGACCTATCCAATACCCCAATGAAAGAATATAGTTTTGAGCTACTGATGAAGGTGCGCGACTATGAATGCGACCTGCAAGGTATTGTCAACAACGCCAACTATCAGCACTACCTGGAGCACACTCGCCATGAGTTTCTCCTATCCATCGGCCTCAGCTTTGCCGAGATGAGTGCTGCGGGCTACGATTTCGTGGTATCGAAAGTGACACTCAACTATAAGTCGCCCCTACGCAGCCGCGACGAATTCCGCTCACAGCTCTACGTCACACGCGAAGGCATCAAGTGCGTATTCCACCAAGAGATAGTGCGCGTATCTGACGGCAAGGTATGCCTCAAAGGTACCGTAGAGAGCGTATGCATCCATCAAGGCAAACTTGCACGAACAACGCCCTACGACAGCATCCTGGAAGGACACCTGATGAACAAATAAACAATCAACACTATGGAACAGAAGGAACTGCTTAGCCTCATCGCCCTACAACATATCCCTGGCATCGGTAGCATCACAGCCAAGCGCCTACTCGAAGCTACGGGCAGTGCCACCGCATTGTTTGAGCTGCGCACGGAGTTGCCAAGCATGCACCCCGAGTTCCGAACCTCACTCGTCAACCTACTCGACTGCCCAGCCGCCCATCAGCGTGCCGAGCAAGAGCTCGAATTCATCGAGAAGCACCGCATCACCTGCATAGGATATCACGACGAAGCTTACCCTTCACGCCTGCGTGAGTGCGACGATGCACCTGCCCTACTCTTCTATCGAGGCAACACTACACTTAATCCGCAACGCGTGATAAGCATCATCGGTACACGCAAGTGCTCCGACTACGGACGCGACCTTTGCGAGAGCTTCATACGCGACCTTGCGGCGCAGTTCCCCGACACACTCATCGTCAGCGGACTTGCCTATGGCATTGACGTATGCGCCCATCGCGCAGCCCTGAAACATGGTCTGCCCACCATTGGCGTGTTAGCACACGGACTCGACCGTATTTACCCTTCAGTACACCGCAACACTGCTGCACAAATGACGAATCAGGGAGGATTGCTCACCGAATACGTCAGTTGCACCGAGCCGGAGCGTCAAAATTTCCTTCAGCGCAACCGCATCGTTGCAGGCATGGCCGATGCTACAGTGGTCATTGAATCGGCAGCCAAAGGAGGCGCCTTGGTAACAGCCAACATCGCCAACAGCTACGGACGCGACTGCTATGCCTTCCCGGGACGCACCTACGATACTGCATCTGCAGGATGCAATCGCCTTATACGCCTCAACCAAGCCGGACTCATCACCTCTGCCGATGACTTTATCGAAGCCATGATGTGGACACCCACACAAGCACATAAACCCGAAGCCATACAGCGCTCACTCTTCGTAGACCTAAGCGAAGAGGAAAGCCGCATCGTAGAACTGCTGACAAAACAGGAGGAAGGAGTACATATAAACACATTGGTAGTAGAGAGCAACATGCCCATCAACCGCATCAGCCCCATCTTGTTTGAACTGGAGCTGCGCGGCATCGTGCGCCCATTGGCAGGGAGCATCTACAAACTCATCCGATAAAAAACAAGCCCTCCCACCCATAGGGAAGGAGAGCCGCGAGAACATGAGTTGAATAATGGATTATGCTTCGGGATTCTTTTCCGTACGCGCCAAGAAATGCTGAATGCTCGAGGCATAAGATCTTGACACAGGTATCTGCTTGATGCTATCGTGCATAAGCTTTACATACATACCATCACGGTCGTTACGGAAAATCTTAATCTTATTCTTATTTACAATATAGCCACGATGGCAACGGATGAGATATTCACCAAACTTATTCTCAATGGCCTTCGTAGTGCTACGCAGCATGTAATTGCAGAGCTTACCATCCGACTCATAATAGATCTTCACGTAGTTGTCTTGCGACTCCACATAGTAGAGGCTATCGATGCTGATACTCATCTTCAGACGACCCGTGCTATCAACCAAGTGAATAAGTTTGGGGTCATCATTTTCAACCTTATCATTCACCACATCCATACCGATACGGTCAAGCAAGGCACGCTGATGACGGTTGATTGCTTGCTGCAAGCAAATGATATAGGGCACTATGATGATAAATGATAGCACCGCCACCGAACGTCCCCATATTATGAGAAACTCTTCGGGCGCAGCAAGATTGAAAAGCGCGGTAAAAATGGTGTAGATGAACGAAACCATCATGATCTCGGCACCTATCCATGATATCAGATGGAATTTGTACAATTGAAACTTGCGCCCCACATGATAGAGGACAACCTTACTCAATATGAGAAATGCAATAGCTACAAGGTAAAAGGTTACCGAGGCCATCACTACTTGAAATGCCCCGAACGGACCTATGCTTACACTCTGAGTGGCCAACAATGTGAGCCATGAGGTGGAAGAATAAGGGGCATATATCAGCATGAATATGATAGAGAAGATCACGATAGCGATCACCGAGCCTGCAAGCGTGCGACTCTCAAGTAGAAATCGTGGTGCTTTCTTTTTTAGTTCCATAGTTAACGTTTTTATAGGCAGCCAACGTCGAGTATTGGCACATTTCAAGTGCAAAGATACGAATAAACGAGCGAGAAATATGAAGTTTACTTCGATTTTTTCACCGCGAGTGCCAGTATCTTCGCGATTTATCGCACAGATACGATTTTATCGGATAAGTTTACCATGTTTATGCATTTTTTCACTCCTATATGACTTTATCCCTTTACCCCACATACTGCACGTTTTGTCCCTACGATACTTATCTTCTACCACATCGAGCACTCTTTTATTGAGCAGACCACGTGGATTGTATACTTTTGCAGCCGAAAAACTATTTTAACTATGAGAATTATCGGAACCGGAAGTGCGCACCCTAAGCGCACACTGACAAACGACGACCTGAGCCAAATGATGGATACCAGCGATGCATGGATCCGCGAGCGCACAGGCATCTGCACACGACAAATCATTACAGATGAGGAGCTCGACGATCTCGCCGCCGAAGCAGCACAGAAAGCGCTTGACGATGCGGGCATCGCTGCCAGCGAACTCGACTATATCATATGCTCCAATGTAGTGAATGAGTATGTAACTCCCTCAATGGCCAGCATCGTAGAGGGCAAGATTGGCGCATTGTGCCCTTGCGTAGACCTCAATGCCGCCTGCACGGGTTTCATCTATGCTATGGACTATGCCGAGGCGCTCTTGCAGTCGGGTCGCGCAACCAACATCCTGGTGATGGCAGCCGAGGAGCCCACACGCATGGTAGACTGGAACGACCGCAGCACCTGTGTACTCTTTGGTGATGGTGCCGGCGCTATGGTAGTGACCCAAGGTGATTCGCTCAAAGCACTCAAGGTGTCATCGAAGAGCAACACAAGCGTATTGCACTACAAGCGCACACTGGAGCCCACCCCCTTCATCACCAAGGAGGAGCGACACATACCACTCTACATGGCCGGACAAGAGGTATTCAAGACTGCAGTAACCTGCTCGGTAAGCGACCTCATGACTGTACTCTCAGCGGCAGGCTTAAGCAAAGACGACATTACCTATTATATATTGCACCAAGCCAACTTCCGCATCCTCGACTACATCCGTCACCGCTTCGGTGTAGACAGCGAAAAGCTCCCTATGAATGTAGATAAGTATGGCAACACCTCATCGGCCAGCATACCTATGCTACTCGACGAACTGAACCGCGACGGCAAACTAAAGAAGGGCGATTTGCTTGCATTTAGTGCCTTTGGCGCAGGATTTACCTCGGGTGCTTGCATCATCGAATGGAATAAATAATTATCTTTGCAACAAAATGGGACATTGTAAGGTTTACAAACCTATAGATTCCCGTCTTGAAAACAAACTTTAAGAACTACAAAACTGAAGAATTCACTAATTGCAAATAATATGGAAAGAAGAGTTGTTATTACCGGTTTGGGCGCTATCAGCCCTGTTGGAAATACAGTAGCCGACCTATGGAATAGCCTCATCGAAGGCAAGAGCGGTTTGAACTTTATCCAAGGATTTGACGACATAGACCTCCCCGTACGTATCGTAGCACAAGTAAAAGACTTTGACCCTATCGCCAATGGTCTTGAGCGCGCCGATGTACGCAAGATGGACCTCTATTGCCAATTTGCCATTGCAGCAGCCAATCAGGCCGTAAAGGATAGCGGCTTGGTTAGCGGCGAGAACATTGAGCCCGACCGCTTCGGCGTATACGTAGGCTCAGGTATCGGTGGCATCAGCACCTTCGTACGTGAGACAGGCAAGTACCTTGAAGAGGGTGCACGCCGCATCTCACCTCTTTTCATCCCTACCATGATTGCCAACATTGCTGCAGGCAACATTGCCATCCGCCACAATGCACAAGGCCCTTGCCTACCCATCGTGACAGCATGCGCTACAGGTACCCACTCTGCAGGTGAGGCCTTCCGCGCCATCAAATACGGGTTGGCCGATGCCATTATCACCGGTGGTGCCGAAGCAGCCATACACCCCATGGCTATCGGTGGCTTCGCCAATAGCCGCGCACTCACCAATGCCGAGACTTTGGAAGATGCATGTACCCCGTTCGATGCACGCCGCAGCGGTTTCACCATGGCCGAAGGTGCCGGTATCCTCGTATTTGAGGAGTATGAGCATGCAGTAAAGCGTGGCGCTACCATCTATGCTGAGGTAGCAGGTTATGGCAACAGCTGCGATGCTTACCACTACACCGCTCCCCGCCCCGACGGTATTCCCGCATCCAAGGCAATCCGCATGGCACTTGAAGAGGCAGGCTACACCGCTGACGACACCCTCTATATCAACGCACACGGCACCAGCACACCGCTCAATGATAAGACCGAGACCAACGCCATCAAGCTGGCCATCGGTGAGGAGAATGCCCGCAAGGCACTCATCAGCTCTACCAAGTCAATGACAGGCCACATGCTTGGTGCAGCAGGCGGTATCGAGCTTATCGCTACAGCATTGGCACTCAAAAACGGCATCGTGCCCCCCACCATCAACTACAAGGAGGCCGATCCCGAGTGCGACCTCAACTATGTGCCCAACAAGGCTGTCAAAGTTGACCTCACCATAGCCGCATCCAACTCACTCGGCTTCGGTGGTCACAACTCCTGTGTTGCATTGAAAAAGTTCTAATCATAGATAGTGTAGGGGTGAATGAGGACACACTTGCTCACCCCACCCTATCACTCTACACCTAAACACCTACAACCAATGAATATTGAAGAAATCAAGACCTTCCTTCCCCATCGCGAGCCGATGCTACTTGTCGACAGTCTTGAGGAGGAGGTCGTAACCAACGCCAATGGCGACACCATTCGCTATGCCGTAGGCACCTACCATGTGCGTGGCGACGAGTTTTTCTTGCAAGGCCATTTCCCCGACTACCCCGTAGTGCCCGGCGTCATCCTCTGCGAGATGATGGCCCAGTCATGCGCCCTGCTCCTTGGCGATGAGATCAAGACCAAGCGCCCACTCTACACGGGCATCGACAACGTACGTTTCAAGTACCAGGTGCGTCCGGGCGACACCATTGTTTTGCGCTCTACAATCACCGAGCGTCGCCAGGCACTTATCTTCGCCAAGGCAGAAGCCAAGGTCGACGGCAAGCTCTGCTGTCGTGGCAACCTCTCATTTGCACTGATCTAAGCATTCACAGATGCGTAATATAAGAGAAGAGGCAACCTTCACGGTCGCCTCTTCTTTATTTATATATATGTCTACCCACGCAAGGTCAGCAACACCTCGGGAGCAATCTCCTCCAAGGGGATATACACAAAGTCACGTTGCAGGATATAGGGATGTGGAATGGTCAGTTCAGGAGTCTTCATCACGACATCCTCATAGAGCAATATATCCACATCAATGACACGGTCCGTATAGTTGCCGTCTACCGTCTTATGGGTTCTTCCCATCTGCCGTTCTACAGCTTGAGTCGCCTGCAGCAACGCCTCGGGGCCAAGCAGAGTATCTACCTTCAGCACCGCATTCAAGAAGCGATTCTCCGAAGCGAACCCCCACGGTGCAGTCTCAATGAAGGAGGAGCAGGCAAGCACCGTACCCACCTGCTCACTAATCAGTGCGACCGCGCGAGTCAAGTTCTCCGCACGGTCGCCTAAGTTTGTTCCTATACCGAGGTATGTTACCATCAGTCAACAATCAGCATTGCATCGCCATATGCACCGAAACGATAGTCGTTCTCCAGCGCCTCATCGTATGCCTTCATGACAAGGTCGTAACCACCATAAGCGGCAGTGAGCATGAGCATGGTAGAATAGGGCATGTGGAAATTGGTTACGAGCGCATCGGCAAAGCGGAAGTCGTAGGGAGGGAAGATAAACTTGTTGGTCCAACCCTCGTACTCCTTCAAGTGACCATCAGCACCCACAGCAGTCTCCAGCACACGCATCACTGAAGTACCGATTGCACATACCTTATGACCCTCGGCTTTAGCCTTGTTGACAATTTCTGTAGCCTCGCGCTCCACGAAGATCTGCTCAGAATCGGTCTTATGCTTGGTGAGATCCTCCACATCGATGTCGCGGAAGTTGCCTTGACCTACGTGCATCGTCACATATGCAGCCTCCACACCCTTAATCTCCATACGCTTCATCAGCTCGCGGCTGAAGTGCAAGCCTGCAGCAGGAGCAGTCACCGCACCCTCGTTCTTAGCAAAGATGGTCTGATAGCGCTCAAGGTCCTCCTCATTGGCCTCACGGTCGATGTAGTAAGGGAGCGGAGCTACGCCAAGAGCATAGAGAGCGCTCTTGAACTCATCGTGCGGACCATCGTAGAGGAAGCGCAAGGTACGACCACGCGAAGTGGTATTGTCAATCACCTCGGCCACCATGGCATTGTCCTCACCAAAGTAGAGCTTGTTGCCGATACGGATCTTACGAGCAGGGTCTACGAGCACATCCCACAAGCGGAACTCCTCATTGAGTTCGCGCAACAAGAACACCTCGATACGTGCACCCGTTTTCTCCTTGTTACCATAAAGACGAGCGGGAAACACCTTTGTGTCGTTGAAGAGGAAGGCGTCACCCTCATCAAAGTAGTCGAGCACATTCTTGAAGAGGCGATGTTCGATCTCGCCCGTGCTCTTGTGTACGACCATCAGCTTGGCCTCATCGCGGTGGAAAGTCGGTTCCTTTGCGATACGCTCCTCAGGGAGCTTGAATTTGAATTGTGACAGTTTCATATTATTGTATTTATCATTTTACTTAACATTCCGTATTCTCAGCAACCTCTACCTGCTCCAGCCATTCGGTAAACTCCTCGATGCTCATGCAGTTGTCAAGAGAGGTTTCGCCCACGCGAGTACGCTCCAATCCTGTGAGGTGCGCACCGCTCTGCAGCGCCTCGCCAATGTCGCGAGCCAAAGCACGTATGTAGGTACCCTTGCTGCAAACGACACGTATCACGATGTCGGGCAAGTTACATTCCACGAGCTCTATCTCATCGATAACAAGCGTCTTGGCCTTAAGTTGCACCTCCTCACCCTTGCGAGCCAGTTCGTAAGCGCGTTTACCATCGACCATACAGGCCGAAAACGAAGGGGGCACCTGTTCGATGGTACCAATGAATCCACGGAGCGTCTCCTCCACCAGTTCGCGTGTGATATGCTCGGTAGGATAAGTAGCATCGATCGGCTTCTCCAGATCGTATGACGGCGTAGTAGCACCCAAGCGGATGTGAGCCACATACTCCTTGGTCTGATACTGAAACTCCTCGATGCGCTTGGTAGCCTTGCCCGTGCACAGAATCATCACGCCTGTTGCGAGAGGGTCGAGCGTACCGGTGTGTCCCACCTTCAGCTTCTTGACACCCATCTTGCGGCACAAGAGGTAGCGCACCTTGTTGACCACTGCAAACGAGCTCCATGTATAGGGCTTGTTGATGCAAAGTATCTCTCCAGCTTTGAAGTCCTTCATCATACAATGGTCAGGTTATGTCCACTAAAAAGCAATCCCAGAATCAGGGCACCCACCACGATGCGGTACCAGCCAAATGCTCTGAAGCCATACTTGGTGACGAAGCCTATGAAGAACTTGATCGCCAGCAGGGCCACGATGAAGGCCACCGCATTGCCGATGAGCAAGGTCGGGAGATTGTCGGAAATGATCTGCATGCCCCCCTCCTTCACCAGGTCGTACACCTTATACACGGTGGCAGCGAGCATGGTAGGCACAGCCAAGAAGAATGAGAACTCGGCAGCAGCCTTGCGGGTGAGGCGTTGCGACATACCACCCACGATGGTAGCCATCGAGCGCGACACGCCGGGAATCATCGATATGCACTGGAAGAGACCCACCATGAAGGCGCGTTTCTCTGTCAGCTCCGTATCTTCGTTACCCTTATTGAAGATGCGATCGCAGAAGATCATGAACACACCGCCGAGGATGAGCGTCACCGCCACCACCTCCACACGCTCGAGCATGGCATCGATGGCATCGCTGAAGAGCAGACCAAACACCGCTGCAGGGATGAAGGCGATAAACAGTTTCCAGTAGAAGTCATACTTATGGAGGAGGCGCTTCACCACAGGCGTACCCTCGGGCAGAGGCGTACGATTGAGCTGGAAGAAACGTTTCCAATAGAGCACCAGCACCGAGAGGATAGCACCAAACTGAATGATGAAGGTGAAGGCCTTCACAAAGTCGGTACTCTCCACGCCCAGCAGGTTCTGGGCAATGATCATATGCCCCGTCGACGACACAGGAAGGAATTCCGTCAGGCCCTCAACGATGGCAATGATGATAGTTTCGAATACACTCATTGAATTGTCGGTCTATACTTTTTTACTTCTTACCCTTTGCCTTGAACAGAATAGCGAAAATCATAAACACGAATCCCGCGAAGCACACTATGGGCGCTACCACCACACGACGAGTGCTGAAGATGTCGGGTTCAAAATGCGTCTCTGTAGAGCTGGGGCCAGTCATCAGCAGCAGTCCGCAGATGATAACGATGATGCCTATGGCAATAAGGATAAAGTTGGTCTTGCCGAGTGCAAATTTCTCTTTCATATCTATTGAGTTGTAAGTTTTATCTGGTTAATAAGTCTTCGTTTTCGTTAACGTCTTCGTGTTTTCGTCTTCGTCTTCGTATTTTCGTTAAATATAGTATAGGTCGCCCGCCTTCATCTTCAAGAAACGGTTTATCGAGATGTAGGCACACACCCATGTGATGAGTATACCCACCGCCATCACCGTAGCACCCACGATGCTCAAGGTAGAGGAGGTAAACAGATAGCTCATCTGCGGTTCATAGCGCAACAGCAACATGATGCTGCCAGCCATGATACCATTTGCCAATACACCCGACACGATGCCGATGGCGAGGTTGCGTAGCAAGAAGGGCTTGCGTATGAAGGCCCAGCTGGCACCTACCAGCTTCATCGTGTGCAGCAGGAATCGCTGCGAGTAGATGGTGAGCTTGATAGTGTTGTTGATCAGCGCAAAGGAGATGAGCGACAAGGCCAAAGCCAAGCTCAAGAGCACAGCACTGATCTTACGGATATTGTCGTTCACATTATCCATCAGCTCGCTCGGGTACGATATCTCACGTATCTGCGTGTAGCGCATCAGTCGGTTCTTGATGGGCGCGATGCTATCCGAGTTGGCATAGGCCGCCTTGAGCTTCACCTCAATAGAGGCCGTGTAGGGGTTGTATCCCAGGAACTCCGTAGGGTCAAGTCCCATCGACTCAGTCTGCTCGGCCAGGATATCCTCTTTGGATATATACTGTATCTCCTTGGTGTAGCTCTGCGCATTCACATAGGTGATGATGCGATCCACATCCTTCTGAGCCACCTCATCGTTGAGCAGCAGCGACAGCGTAAGGTTCTCACGCACATGGTTAGAGAGGCTCTGCGCCGAGAGCACCACCAGTACCACTGCGCCCAGCAGCAATAGCACGAGCGAGGTGCTTATCGTAGCTGTCACAAACTGAATATCTATCGTTCTTTTCTTCTTTTGCTTCATATCAATAGGGAGAATTCAAACCACCTTCTCTGAGCAAAGAGCACACTTTACCCAAATTCGCTACAAAAGTAATCAAAAAAGGGGAAATATCCTTGAAATCGTGCCGACTTTTAACAAAAAAGGAGGATGGCAATAGAGCCATCCTCCCATCTTATCGTGTTGTTACCGATCTCTTACTCGGCCAAGATACCAAGCTCAGCACCTGAAGCAAAGTCGTCGCCTGCCTGTGAGCTGAGTGCAGTGAAGCGGATGTAACGTGCCTTCACGGGCTTGTCGAGCATCACACGCTTCAGCTTGTTATCGTTAGCAAAGGCACCCTCAGCTACGGGCTCGCTCCATGTCTTGGCATCGTCAGATACCTGGAGGCGGTAGTTCTTGATGTTACCGTTGCTACCGTTCTGACGGGGCAAGTAGGTAAAGCCAGTGATGGTCTTCACATCGCCTGCGTCGAGGTCTACCCAGTGAGGATACTTAGCCACAGTCACCGAGTACATGGTGTGCCAGATGGTGTTGGGATCATTATCCACGAGGTGGCGTGCATTGCCCTCGCCAGACTCCTCGCTACTGGTGAAGATAACCTCGGTGTTGATCTTCTCAATCTTCGCATAGGTCATGGTCACCTTGAGTTCGGGCTTCTCCTTATAGTAAGCAGTGATGGTACCGCCATCGCGGAAGGGGATGGGCTCGGTGTACTTCACAGCCTTCGCCTTGCGGCCAGTGCCGATCTTGTACATCACGGTAGCACCCTCGATACCACTCTCGATGGTGATGTCACCATTCTTCTGCTGCATCATGAGCAGGGGCTTGTCACCTGCGGTAGCCACGTCAGCACCACCCTTAGCGTCGGCGGGACGGATGATGAATGCCATGCGTGTGGGAGCGCCGAAGGCACGGTCGTGTACGAGCGGACCACCCTGACCGCACGAGTTACCACCCAGACCCGTCACCACAGCATCAACGTTGAAATAGGTCACGTCGCGCTTGGGCAACTTGTGAGGATGTGTAGCCATGGTGAGGTCCATAGCGCTGTGTGCCAATGCCGATACGGCGTAGGGAGCCTCGTTCACTACGAGCATACCCTTGCCAGCCTTGTTGGTGAGCGATGCCCAGCGGGTCTCCTCGTGGTTACCCATCTGCATGGGCTTGGGCCAGTTGTCAAACTGCTCAGCTACGGTAGAGCCGAACTGCTCGATGAAGGCACCTGTCTTACGGTCATTGTAGTTGTCCACAGGACCACGGCCATAGTAGTTGAACTTCTCATACTCGGCAGGCACCTGCATCTCGTAGCCGAGGCGTGCAAGCACGAGTGAGGGGTTGTTCGATGTGATGGCCGACTGCAACTCGATAGAGCCGTCGGAATATACGGTCCACACCTGATTGGTCACAAACTTGAAGTCCTCGTCACCGAAAGGCAGGTTGGTCTGCTCCACGAGTTCGTGAATACCGCTGTCGTAACGGCCATTCTTGCTGTTGAGGCGTGCGCCGTTAGGAGCCTGTGACACTACAGTGAAGGTGAGCACCACAGAGCCGTCCTTGTTAAGGATGGTAGCTGCATCCACCGCCTTGTGCTGGAGGTTGTGCAAGCCATTCTGGAACCAGGGTTGGTAGCACCAGTTATCGTTGCTCACGAAGGCACGGAAGGCGTTGAGGCGCGGACCGCCACCGGCAGCGATGACTACCTCGTCACCATAAGTGAGCTGATGGATAGTACCCTGAGCCATGTCGAATTGTACCTCGAAGCCGTTGCCCTTGATAGTTCTGATGTTGTTCTCGTTCATCTCGCCCTGCAACTTGTCGCCAGTGGCCACGGTGTTGATTGCGGGCTTCACGCCAGCAGCCTTCACGGCGAGCTGCTCCTCTGCCTGTACGTAGCCCTGCTTAGCCCAAGGCATGTCGTGGCCGAGGAGGAACTGCACCTTCACGAAGTACTCGCCATTAGCGTCGAGTGCAGCAAAGTCGTAGGGGAGACGGTAGGTAGCCTTCTGGCGTGCGGGCAATGCCATGCGGGGACCCTGTACGGGCTGGTTCTCAGTCACCTGCTTACCATCCTTCCAGAGCGACCATACGATCTGGTAATCGTTGAGCGGAGTATAGTAGTTCTTGTTGAATACCTCAATGAGACCCTTCTCTACGTCCACCATCTTCACACCTACGTACTGGTACACCTTCTTCACCTCATAGTACTGGGGCTTGGGCTCGCGGTCACCGAAGATGATACCGTTCATTACAAACTGACCATCGTTGGGGGTGTCACCGAAGTTACCGCCGTAGGCGAGGTAGCGTGTGCCGTCCTTCTCGTAGTTGTACATAGATTGGTCTACCCAGTCCCAGATAGCACCACCGCAGAAGAAGTTGGTGCTCTCGATAGCCTCCCAGTAGTCGATGAGGTTACCTACGGCATTACCCATTGAGTGAGCATACTCTGAGATGTGGAACGGATACTTGATGCCATACTTACCGGTCACCGCACCGCGTGTCCAACCGATTGAGGGATACTGGTTTGAACCCATATCTACGATATCGTTGTTACGCTCATACTGTACGGGGCGTGTAGCGTCAAATGCCTTCAGCGCGTTGTAAGCCTCTACGAAGTTGTTACCGGGACCAGCCTCATTACCGAGCGACCAGATTACTACGCAAGCATTGTTCACGGTAGCGTGAGCCATCTCCATCACACGAGCCACGTGAGCCTTTCTCCACTCCTCGGGGTGAGAGAGTGATGCGTCGCCATAGTAATACTCGTGGCTCTCGATGTTGGCCTCATCCTCGAGGTAGATACCGTACTTGTCGCAGAGGAAGTACCAGTAGGGATCGCAGGGATAGTGTGAGTTGCGCACGTGGTTGATGTTAGCGCGCTTCATCATCATCACCTCTTCCTCCTGCATCTCACGAGTGATAGCGTGACCCACTGCGGGGTGGCTCTCGTGACGGTTCACACCCTTGAGCTTCACGGGCATGCCGTTGATGTAGTAGTAGCGACCAGCCAAGCCAAACTCATCGTCCTCAGCCTTGGTATCCTTGATCTCTACCTCACGGAAACCTACGATGGTAGATACGGTCTCGAGCACACGGCCTTTCTTGTCGAGAAGTTCTACTACGAGGGTGTAGCGGTAGGGGGCCTCGGCAGTCCACTTGCGAGGATTCGCTATACCATATTCCCAAGTTACCACACCTGTGCCACCTTGCTTTTCCAACAAGCTCAGTACGCCCGAACTGCTTCCTTGATTAATCTCTCCATTCTCGTCAGAATATAGGTCGTGCTGATAAAGCGTATAGCGCATACCCAAGTTCTTGACATTCTTCTTTGAAGTATTAACAAGTTCGGCGGTAATATTGAGAACACCTGCTTCGTAGTTCTCATCCAAGTCGGGCTTCACCACGAGGTCGCGGATGCGTACCTGCGGACGGCTCTGGATAGCCACGGTGCGGAAGATACCGGGGAGGCGGAACATATCCTGTGCCTCGAGGAACGAAGCATCTGAAGAGCGATACACCTCTACAGCTACGGTATTCTCACCCTCCTTGAGGTACTTGGTGATGTTAAACTCCGCATTGTTACGTGAGTTCTTTGAGAAACCTACATACTGGCCATTGATCCAGAGGTAGAAGAATGAGTCCACACCGTCAAAGTTGATGAACACCTCGCGGCCATCCCACGATGCAGGCACCTCGAAAGTGCGGAGGTACGAACCCACCTCGTTGCGGTGGTTATAGGTGGTCCAGTGGGTAGGAGGTGTACGCATCACGCCACCTTTCCAGTCGTCCACAGCTACGCGGTGCTGGAAGATTACGGGCTGGTTCACATAGATGGGCGTACCGTACTTCTGCGAGCCATCCTTCTGGATACCGGCAATGTTCCACGATGAGGGTACTGCGAGGTCGTCCCAAGCAGAGGCGTCGAAGCCAGGCTTGTAGAAGTCGGCGGGGCGCTCATCGGGGTTCGGAGCCCAATGGAATTTCCATGTGCCGTTCAATGACTGCCAGTACTGGCTGTTTTCGGGCAGGTACTTGCGTGCGCTCTCTACGCTCTCAAACGAGAAGAAGTAAGCGTGCGGCTGCTCCTTGTTGAGCGACAGCGCTTCTACTGACTCCCACTCCTTGCCGGTGGGCTCGGCTTCGTTACCATAAAGGAAACCTTCGAGGGCGGGCGACTGAGCCGCCAAGTGCATGCAGGCAGCACCTGCAGCGATCAGGGAAAAGAATCTTTTCATGATAGGATTATTGATTATTTTAAACATACTTTCTCTAATATCGTGCAAAGATAGCTATACTTATTCACATATTCATAATTATTTGTAATTATTTGCATTCAGTTTGCCCAGCCCTCTGTTTTTGGGGCGAAAGTACGCCATCGGCTCTACACTTCAGCAATAAATCGCGTGACAAATATGTGACAAAACTGTGACCGCCCAACAAACCTCAGCATAAGCGCAATGAGTCTGCATTGAAGTCCTACCCTACTCCCCTTTTCATGCCTTTTTATGTACAAATTTGTGTACAATTCTTCGTGCTATCCCAAAGTACACCAACAGTTTATGACATCAAATGTGTACAATTGCTTCCGAGAGGGCTAACGCGAGAAGAATATTGGCAATCTCTATCAAAGATATTTCATTACATTCTTCCTCTGATTTCCCTGATTCCCCTGATTCCACCCGTCTTCCATTTTTCTACTCGCAGTCAGAAGTATTTCTACTCGCAGTCAGAAACATTTCTATTCGCAGTCAGAAAACCTTCCGCTCGCAGTCAGAAACAATCTTCGAGTCTTAAAAAAATAATGGATAATATAGATAAGGATTGCAGTCTCAAGCAAAATGGCATAGCCAAGAAACTGGTCTGCCTGACCAAAGAGTTTTACATCGCGAAGCGACAAGATGTGTTTGTGAAGATTTCGAAAACAGAGAAAAAGAAGCGAGAAAAGGAATGTACACTTTTAGCAGCGTAATCCGCTGAACAACACAAGAGTTAAGCCAAGAAATTGTACACAAGCTTGTACACATATCGTATACAAAAAGTACAGTTTCTTGGCATAATTATTCCTTACGCTAATTCTTAGTCGCGATAAATCTAGTGCAACCCTCCAAAATCTACATTCCGGTAGTCGCGAACATTACCATCGTGCCAGTTCTCCATTTCGGTACGCCTATATACCGTGCGTGTCCTTACAACATGAGCGATGGGAATTCCCGATGCGGCCTCCCCTGTAGCTTGTCCCTGTGTTATCAAATATTCATCGTCGATATAGACTACATAATCTCTGCTTCCTCCAAAAGCGAGATGTTGCTTCGTTGCATTAAACGCATACTTGTACAAGTGCTTGCACTCATTACCCGGTGTGCCAAGCCAAAGAGTAAGCTCCCCATTCTCGAATAGGCGAATATCTCTGCCAGCCCCGCTTCGTTCAAGAGTATTTAAGACATATTTTCCATTACTTTCCTCGCTCTCAATCAGATAGTAGTCATTCCCTTTCTTTCTGTAAAATCGATATAAAGCAACTCGTTCATAATAATATCCGTCAACGAATTCCTGAAACTCAGCTTCGGTATACTTTTTGCTGCCCAGCTGACTTGCCTTGATGCCTGTTTCGGGCACCTCATCCATTCTTATTGCAAAGCCTAAGCCATCATCGACCAACCCCTTCTCGCAAGAGCAGAGCGCGACAATGCTCATCAAAAACATAAATATCAGTTTCTTCATATAAGACCGTTGTTTCATTGTGTTAGGTTTTTTACACTAATTTATTGGGTGGTAAATTTATGGATAATTTATGAGAATTCATGTTAGAAAAAGAAAGGGAACGCAAATTGCCGTGTAATTGACCGCAAATTATCATGAATTGGTGAGAAGCACCTTGCCACACTAATGTTATTCATTAGCTTCAGCCTCGTCTCCGAGCAATTCGGGTGACTGTTGTGCCTTGAAGAACTTTTGGGCAGAAAGCGGTGATATTACCTTGCGGCCAGTCTTCGACTCCAGTTGCTCGCGTGCCACACGTGCCACCTCACCGCCTTCGGCAGCGCACTGCATGTTTTCCTCCAGGTTTTGCGGGTCTTTGGCTTTGGTGATACTCGTAGTAGAGAGCTCGGCCAGCATATTGAGCACCAGTTCTTCGTTGGTCATATTATCGCGAAGATTCTCCTTCTTCAAGCCCTTGTACTGCTTATACTCCTTGGCGGTCTTGCCTGCCCATGCTTGGTAGATGATATCGGTGAGTGTGGCATATTGCACGCCTTCTTCCACATTATGTAGCCGCCACTGGTCAGTAAGATCTTTGCGTATCTCAATACTCTTGAGGCGCTGGTTTATCCAATTATCAGAGTAACCCAGACGTTTGTAGTCGGCCATGGCTTGATGGATGCTCAACTCGGGATCCTGCATTTGGTCTACGCGCTCGGCTGCTACCTGAGCCATCCAACGCTTAAAGGGTTCTGCCTTGGGTGAGGGAACAGACTGGATGATACGGAAAAGCTGCTCGGTATCAGCAACATCGGTAAGTCGCATCTTGCCATCGGCGGCACGCATTTTCAACTGGTAACAAATTGTTACCGGTTGGCCAGCCTCTTGCACAATACGGCCTTTGAGAACCTTCCAATACTTACGGGCTGTTTGGTAGTCGCTATCTGTCAATACTTGCACCACATCAACGATAGAGAAATACCATTTCTCCTGTTCGTCGTCCCATGCCGTGCGCACTCGCTTCTCTTCAAATAGTTTTATTGCTTCTTTTGTTCCCATACCAAGACTATGTTGTTATTTTGCAAAGATAGCACAAATCTTTTATACCACAGCACCTTATCCCTTTCTATCATGTTTAAAAAGAAAGGGAACACAAATTGCCGTGTAATTGTCCACAAACCATTATGAGTTTAGAAAATTATATTCTCAGTCCTATTCATTTATCTTACTTCACCAACAACGCAAAGTTGATATCTCCAGCAGCAAGGCTGCGCCCTATGGTGTAGCTGGTGTCGGCAAGTAGTGTGGTGTATTCTGTTGAAGAATATCTATTTTCGCGTGGCACGGCTATGCCAAGTACAAAGCCCAGTACGGAGGCTGCCACAAGCCAGTAAGGACTGATATGAAGACTTTTCTTTTGGGGACGAGGCTCATGTGTCTTATACCAGTCGGCACTGTGTTGTACTTTTACGGGCGTCTCCACCTTTTGAGGAACAACCTTTTCAGTTTGCGCTTGCGCTGCATCAGTCATCGATGCCAGCCTATCATTGTCGCGAAGCAAAGGGCGAATGCGTGTCTTGTCTTCATCTTATGATTTGTGTTTGATTTTTTAGTTTTAGTTCATTTGTTCACTATAAAAACGCGTCTTTTCATAGTTGTATACACGCCACCTTGCCAATCGTTCGTTTTTTAACGTTTTTTGTTAAATGCACGAAGGCCACCCCAACGGAGTAGCCTTCATATATATCGTGTGATTCACCAAATGTTACTCATTGCTAATTAAAGCTTGTACGTCTCTCGGCAAGAGTTCACCAGTAAATATCATTATCACATATTCGTCATCTGGACTATCTACAATCATTACATATTCAGTACGATTGTTTTCCTCTTCCTTCATGTATATTGCCATCTTCTGGCCGTCTTCCTTGATGCGCACTATCTCTTCATAGCCGTTTGTTTCTTTTCGAGTAACAAATTCCTTGGTTTTCTGTTTTGATTTGATGCACTCGAAGTCCCCGTTCTTAGTAATAAAAGCGGTTTCCTTTCTCAGTGCCTCCATAATTTCGGGCTTATCTGTAGTAAGGATATATAGGCCGTCGAGCTTGCTGATAATCTTGTTTATATCCACATCGTCCACTTCGATGGGGAGTCCCTTCATAAAGCGAAACATGGTTTTGGATACGTAAACTGAAGTTACACCGTCCATGTCGGCATACTTATCGAAATAGTCGTGCTGCGCATTGGCGGCCAATGTACTGATAGCAATAAGTGCTGATAAAATTATTCGTTTCATATTATTGGTGGTTTTAGTTATTATCATCAAATTGTTTTAATTTCTCTATTTGTTGACTGACATTGCACTCTACCCTTTCTCCAGTCGCCATTGCCATGGCCACATAGCCATAGCCTTTGTTTAGTGCTGACGAGAGAGCGAGCAACGCCTCATATGTAGCGGTATAGGCCTCCTCGGGAGTGTCGAAGGTGTCGCGCGGAGTTGATGAACGATTGAATCGTAGGCTCACGCCAATGACCAATAATGTACAAGCGGCAATGCTTGCAGCACGCCATAGGCGCGTGATGAGTTGACGTCGTATGGGACGGCTTTCTTGAACTTCCCATTCATCAATCTGCGCAGATAGGCGCTGCATGGCGGTAGCGTGTTCTTTAGTCGCATCAGCATGCAGAGAGAGTATCAACTGCTTGTCGCGTTCTAAATGGGTAGGCACTTCGGTCGTGGTAAGCATACTTACCAATTCGCGCTCCTCGTCTATGCTCAAATTGGCATCGAAATACTTCTCGATCCATTGTTCTATTCTTTTGGCGTCCATATCATGTACCTTTTATCTATTATAGTCTTTCAAATCTCTCACGTATTGTCTTTCGGGCACGACTCAGCAATACTCTGATGTTTGTAGCCGCAAGCCCAGTTTTCTGCTCTATTTCCTCAAAGGTGTAATCACGCATGTCGCGTAAAGTGATTACTTGTTGTTGTTTCTCGGGTAAGGTCCCAACAATCTGCCTTATATGTGCTATGGTATCGCGTCGTTCTACATCCTCGTCTACATCATCAGTCGCGGCTATGGGTTGGGGTATCTCGTTGACATCTATCTCTTCCACCTCTACCAACCTTAAGCGGTCTATGCACATATTCTTTGTCAGTGACAGACAGTACGATTCCACATCGTGCATATCGGGCAATGTATCGCGCTTGCTCCATAACTTCAAGTATACCTCCTGCACCATATCTTCGGCATCTTGAGCATTAGCAAGGTAACGCAATGCCATGCGGTGAAGCCGGGGATAGAGCGGCAGCAGC
>JAFZFZ010000087.1 GCA_017557005.1 Bacteroidaceae bacterium
AACTGAACATGTGTTCAAGGAGGGTACCTCTTTTGAGCAGGCAATGAGCATCTATACTTTTGATCGACACCTGAGGTTATTAATCTTTGACCAGATAGAAAGAATTGAGATTGCCGTGCGTAGTGCTATCGTGAACATAACTAGCAGGGATACCGGCAATCCATTTTGGATGACTTCTGCTGAAACATATGCACATGCGGATAAATTCCAGAGAACATTGCAACTGATTGATAAGGAACTGCAAACGACACGAGAGGAATTTATTAAGCATTTCAAAGATACGTATACAGACCCATATCCTCCTTCATGGATGTTGGCAGAGATATTGCCTTTCGGTGTATTGACGCGTGTGTATGAGAATATTGCCAGCAACCAAATACGAAAGAGTATAGCACGGTACTTTGGATTGAATGTCCCAGTATTTACTTCGTGGCTCACCATTATCACTGTAACGCGAAATGCGTGCTGTCATCATGCCAGATTGTGGAATCGCAAACTATCAATTCGTGCCTTACTGATGAATCGTTGGGATGCTCCTTGGATTTCAGAATCGGTACAACAGGGAAGAATCTTCTTTACCCTCTGCATCCTAAAACATCTTGTTGATGTCGTTCATCCACAAAATACACTGAAGAAAGAGCTGAAGTCCTTACTTCATACATATCCAATGATAGATATTGCTGTCATGGGATTCCCTAAGAATTGGGAAGAGGAACCGCTGTGGAGATAGTTCCCCCTTTGCAGTCCCGGGCGTTCCTCTCCCAGTTTTTCAGATGCTGGTGATGAGTCCGGTTTTTTTATATCCAATAGCGAGGGTACTACAACTTATCAATATCAACAACTTTTTGTCTTTAAATTCAAATAAAAAACAAAAACATATAGGATGTAGTCCATTCACAGTCAGTCTGCGAATGGCTCAAACATCTTAGTGCTCAAGTATTTCTCGGCTCGGTCAGGAAATACCACAACGATATTTCCCCTCTCAATCCTTTCCGATGTGCGCAGGGCAGCAAGCATTGCAGCTCCACTGCTCATCCCAGCAAAGATGCCCTCTTGGACTATAATCTGCCGCGCCATCTCTATCGCCTCTTCGCTCTCTATCATCTCTTGCGTATCTATCAGAGCAGGATTGTAGATTTGTGGCACGATGGCTTCTTCCATATTCTTCAGTCCTTGTATGTAGTGTCCCTTTATAGGATGGGCACACACTATTTTTATGACTGGTTTCATTGCTCGCAGGAAGCGCGATACGCCCATAAGTGTACCCGATGTTCCTACAGCAGATACAAAATAGTCAATATGTCCATCAGTCTGTTGCCATATCTCTATGGCGGTCTTCTCATAATGTGCCTGATAGTTGGCTGCATTGGCAAACTGGTCAGGCATAAAATACTTATCAGGATTCTCTTTTACCATCTTTCGGGCCAAGCGGATAGCACCGTCGGTACCCTCTTCGGCAGGTGTCAAGATAACCTTGGCTCCATACGAGCGAAGGATCTTGCGTCGTTCAACAGATACGGCACTGCTCATCACAATCTCCACGGGATAGCCTTTCACGACACCGACAATGGCAAGTCCTATGCCCGTGTTCCCAGAGGTGGGCTCTATGATGGTGTGCCCTTTGCGAAGCAGCCCCTTGTGTTCGGCGCTCTCCACCATACGTAGGGCAATACGGTCCTTGATGCTGCCTGTAGGGTTGAATCCCTCCAACTTTGCAAAGATGTTCACTGATGGGTTGGGGCACAACTTGTTGATGCGCACCATTGGAGTGTTACCAATAGTCTCTAAAATGTTATTTCTTATCATACAGGATATGCTGTTAAATGTCCGAGGATTACCGAAATAACGATAGAGTAAATGCTTTTGTTTTTTGTGATGACGATATAGAACAAAAGAACTCCCCAGTTCGCCTGACAGGAACTGGGGAGTTTCAGATATTGCCTTTGCGCTGGATTTACTTTTGGTTTTCTACCCAGCGACGTGCATTCACAAATGCCTCGATCCAAGGTGTCACCTCATCGGAACGGCGCTCGAGCGGATAGTTACCGCACTGCCAGGGGAAGATACAACGCTCCAAGTGGGGCATCATAGCTACGTGGCGGCCATCGGCGCTTGCGATACCGGCGATGTTGTAAGCCGAACCGTTGGGGTTGGCGGGGTAGCCAGCGTAGTTGTACTTGGCAACTACATTGTAGCGGCTCTCCTCGTAGGGGAGTGCAAACTTACCCTCACCGTGAGCAACCCAGATACCGTGCTTGGTACCGCTGAGTGAACCGAAGAGTACGCTGTTGTTCTCGGGAACGTGTACGCCTACGAAATTTGACTCGAACTTGTGTGAGTTGTTGTGGTGCATAGCGCCCTTCTCCTCGTGCTCGGGAGTGATAAGGCCAAGTTCCATCATGAGCTGGCAACCGTTACAGATACCGAGTGAGAGGGTATTCTTACGAGCATAGAAGCGGTCGATAGTCTCCTTCGCCTTGGGGCTGAAGAGGATAGCACCTGCCCAACCCTTAGCTGAACCGAGTACGTCGGAGTTAGAGAAGCCACCGCAGAAGACGATGAAGTTGATGTCGTCGAGTGTCTCACGACCGGTCACGAGGTCGGTCATGGTAACATCCTTCACGTCAAAGCCTGCGAGCCAGAGTGAGTATGCCATCTCGCGCTCACCGTTGGTACCCTTCTCACGGATGATAGCGGCACGGATGCCTGAAGGTGTGCGACGGTCGGGGTTGAGACCATACTGTGCCAACTTACCGGTGAATGCGGGGTTGAAGTCGAACACGAGGGGCTGGTTCTTATAGTTCTTAGCACGCTCGTCGGCACAGCCGTGGAAGCTCTGCTTGCGATCGAGCATGTGTGAAGTGCTGTACCAAGCATCGCGCATAGCATCGATGTCGAGTGCATACTCCTTATTAATATAGAGGGTGCGGTCTGATGTGGGCTGACCGATTACGGCGAAGCCTACGCCAGCCTCCTCGAGGATAGCCTCTACGCGAGCTGCATTGGCCTTTGATACCTGTGCCACTACACCGGGGTTCTCAGCGAAGAGCACCTTGATGATATCCTTCTCCTCGAATACGTTGAGGTCGATCTTCATACCACCCTTAGTGTTAGCGAAGCACATCTCAAGCAAGGTGGTAACCATACCACCGGCAGAGATATCGTGACCTGCCATGAGGAGGCCTTCGTTAACGAGCTGCTGCACAGCCAGGAAGGTATCGCGGAAGTACTCTGCCTCTACGGCGGGTACGTCGTTACCTACCTTATCCAAAGTCTGGAAGAAGGCTGAGCCACCGAGTGCGAGGGCGTTGTCGCTGAAGTCGATGTGGTAGAGTAGGGTGTCCTCATCGTTTACTACGACGGGAGATACTACCTTCTTCACATCTGACACCTCACCACCAGCTGATACGATTACGGTACCCGGGCTGATTACCTTTGAACCATCAGGATACTTCTGAGTCATTGAGAGTGAGTCCTTACCGGTGGGTACGTTGATGTGGAGGTCGCAACAGAAGTCTGAGAGTGCCTCTACAGCCTTGTACAAACGTGCATCCTCACCCTCCTGTGAACGGCAGGGCCACATCCAGTTTGCACTGAGTGAGAGTGAATCCATACCATCGGCGAGGGGAGCCCATACGATGTTGGTCAATGCCTCTGACACGGCAAGCACAGAGCCCTTGTCGGGAGCGGCAAGGGCAGCCTGAGGTGCGTGACCGATAGCTGTAGCCATACCCTTGGTGCCACGGTAGTCGAGTGCTACTACACCGCAGTCGCTCAAGGGCAACTGAAGTTCACCCTGACACTGCTGGCGAGCAATCTTACCGGTAACGGAGCGGTCTACCTTGTTGGTGAGCCAGTCCTTACATGCTACAGACTCAATCTGCAGTACGTTCTCTACATATTGTGCGAGGTTTTTCTCGGTGTATTCTGCATCGCTATAGTTGCGCTCTACGGTGTTGTCCACCATGATGGTCTTGGGCGATGAACCGAACATCTGGTCAACGGCGAGGTCGAAGGGACGTACGCCATCCTTCTGCTCGAAGGCAAAACGAGCATCACCGGTGGTCTCACCTACGATGTACATGGGTGCACGCTCACGCTCGGCAATCTGCTTCACATGCTCGATAGCATCTTCGCGGATGAGCAAGCCCATACGCTCTTGTGACTCGTTGGCGATGATCTCCTTTGCAGAGAGGGTGGTGTCACCGATAGGCAACTTATCCATATTAATAAGACCACCGCACTCCTCAACCAGCTCAGACAAGCAGTTTACGTGACCTGCTGAACCGTGGTCGTGAATAGATACGATGGGGTTGGTGTCCTCTTCGCAGAGTGCGCGGATTACGTTGTAGGCACGCTTCTGCATCTCGGCATTGGCACGCTGTACGGCATTGAGCTCGATACCTGATGAGTAGCGACCAGTGTCTACTGATGATACTGAACCACCACCAAGACCGATGCGGTAGTTGTCGCCACCGAGCACTACGATCTTGTTGCCTGTCTCAGGAGCACCCTTGAGGCAGTCGCGTTGTGTACCATAACCTACACCACCAGCGAGCATGATTACCTTGTCGTAACCGTACATGGTGTCGGCCTCGTTCTCCTGGTGCTCGAAGGTGAGCACTGAACCGCAGATGAGGGGCTGACCAAACTTGTTACCGAAGTCAGAAGCACCGTTTGATGCCTTGATCAAGATCTGCTCGGGAGTCTGATAGAGCCACTGACGCTC
>JAFZFZ010000007.1 GCA_017557005.1 Bacteroidaceae bacterium
GGGCGTGAAATCTCGAATATCAGTTTATCATAGTACTTCATAGCTTTGCCTCCTTTACCAATTTTACAAGTTCGTCAATCTGCTCTTTGGTACGGCGCTCGGTAGCGCAGAAGAGTATGCAATCGTCCATACCCTCGCGATAGTCGCCCAAGGCGATACCGGCCATGTAGCCTTGCTCGGCAAGGTATGCCTGCAGAGCCTTCACGGGAAGTGTGGTGCGCAGGGCAAACTCCTTGAGGAAGGGCGCATCGGGGAAGGCGGGAACGAAGAGGCCTGTCTGCACCAACTCATCGTGCAGATAGTGGGCGGCGGCGTAGCTCTGCTCGTTGACCTCGCGCAAGCCCTGCTTGCCCATCAGTGCGAGATAGATGGTGATGTGCAGTGCCATGAGTGACTGGTTAGAACAGATGTTACTGTTGGCCTTCTCGCGACGGATATGTTGCTCACGAGCCTGAAGGGTGAGCACGAAGGCGCGCTTGCCATCTACATCCTTGGTGGCACCTACGATGCGACCGGGGAGCTTGCGCACGAGTTCCTTCTTGCAGGCGAGGAAGCCTACGTACGGACCTCCGAAGCTGAGAGGGATACCCAAGGGTTGACCATCGCCACAAGCAATATCGGCACCCCATGCGGCAGGAGTCTTGAGCACGGCCAGTGCCGAGGGGTCGCACTGCATGATGAGCAATGCCTTGGCGGCATGTACATCGTCGGCAAAGCCGGTATAGTCCTCGATGATGCCGTAGTGGTTGGGCGAAGCTACGAGCACGCCTGCCACATCGCCTTCGGCAAGCATAGCCTGCATGGCGGTGCGGTCGGTATGGCCATCCACTTCGGGGATGAGCGTCACGGTGATACCCTTAAACTTGGTATAGGTATCGATGACGCTGAGCACGGCAGGATTGAGCGTTGATGACACGAGCACGCGATTCTTCTTCTTGGCCTGTGCTACTGCCATGAAGAGTGCCTCGACGGCTGCCGTAGCGCCATCGTACATAGAGGCATTGGTGCAATCCATGCCAGTGAGCTCGCAGATGTGGCTCTGATACTCGAAGATGTATTGCAACGTGCCTTGTGAAATCTCGGGCTGATAGGGCGTATAGGCGGTGAGAAACTCGCTACGCGAGGTGAGTGCACCGATAGCCGAAGGGGTGTAGTGGTCGTAAGCGCCACCACCAGCAAAGATTACTTGCTGCTTGTTCTTCGCACCGAGGGCATCGAAATGAGCACGTATCTCCTCCTCTGACATTGCTTCGGGGAGGTCGTACTCCTTTTGTAGACGCACACTGGCGGGAATGTCGGCAAAGAGGTCGTCGATACTTCCGACACCAATCTTGTCGAGCATCTGACGGATATCGTCAGGTGTGTGGGGGATGTATTTGTTCATGGTAGGAGCCCCCTCTAACTCCCCCAAGGGGGAGGAATTAGTAGGAGGACTTGGTATTATTATTGTTTGTAATACAACGCAAACATCTTTTTGCGGCGATGCCTGAGTTCCCCCCCTTGTGGGGAGGTTAGGAGGGGGCCTCCCTCTTACTCACAAATCTTCTCGTAAGCTGCTGCGTCGAGCAAGCTATCAAGTTCTGAGGGGTCAGCAAGTTCAACCTTGATGATCCAGTTCTCATAAGCATCCTGGTTAATGAGTTCGGGCTCACCCTCGAGTGCATTGTTAATCTCGATGATGGTACCGCTTACGGGTGAGTATAGGTCGCTGGCAGCTTTCACGCTCTCAACGGCGCCAAACTCTTCGCCCTTGCCAATCTCTTCGCCCTCAGAGGGGAGATCCACATACACGATATCACCCAATGAGTGCTGTGCATAGTCACTGATACCGATGAAACCGATGTTACCTTCTACTTTGACCCATTCGTGTGAGTCGGCATACTTGATGCCTTCAATTACTTTGCTCATAAGAAAAACAGATTAAGCCCCCTCTATCTCCCCCAAGGGGGAGGATTTGATTTCGGAGGTTATGGTTAATAACAATATTAATGCTTGAATTTTTTGGCTTCCCCAATTCCCCTCCCCTTGGGGAGGGATAGGGTGGGGCTTTCCTTTATTATTTTTTATAATTCTTCTGATAAAATTTCTTCTTCACCACCTTGCCTGCAAAGGTTTTCTTGCGGATACGCACCTCAACAGGAGTTTCCATAGCGCTATAGCGAGCATCGATGAGCGCCATGCACACACTCTTGTCTACTGAGAGGCAATGGTAACCGGTGGTAACAACGCCAATCTCTTCGCCCTCCACCTCGATGGGATAGCCTGCACGAGGGATGGCGCGGTCAAGGAGTTCGATACCCACAATCTTCTTCTTCAAGCCCAAGGCTTTCTGCTCGGCGAGTGCATTCTTACCGATAAACTCCTCCTTGTCGAGCTTCACGAAGATACCCAATCCTGCTTCGAGCGGGGTGATGTCATCGCTGAGTTCATGTCCGTAGAGGGGCAATGCAACCTCGAAGCGCAGGGTGTCGCGGCAACCAAGTCCGCAAGGAGCAGACTCGCCCGAAGCTACGAGTGCGTCCCATACCTTATTTATATAGGCATGCGAGCCATATAGTTCGAAGCCATCCTCACCCGTATAGCCTGTGCGGCTGGCGATGATGGTCTCACCATCGACCTCAATCTCCTTGAAGGTATAGAAAGCAAGGTCGCCCACCGTGAGGCCGAGCACGCGCTCTACCACCTCTTCGCTCTTGGGGCCCTGCACAGCCACCTGGCCATAATGGTCTGATTGGTTATCGATGACTACATCGTAGCCCTCGCTCTGCTCCACAATCCATGCATGGTCCTTCTCGATGTTCGACGCATTCACCACGAGCAGGTATCTACCCTCGCCCATGGCATACACAAGCAGGTCATCCACGCTACCACCATGCGGATAGCACATGATGCCGTAGTAGATCTTACCATAAGGAGCATCGGTAATATCATTAGTAAAGATATGATTGACAAATTTTTCCGCATCGGGTCCACTGACGAAGATCTCGCCCATGTGTGATACATCAAACACGCCGCATGCATTACGCACAGCATTGTGCTCATCCTTAATGCCCGAATATTCGATAGGCATATCAAATCCGCCAAAGGGGCTCATCTTAGCCCCGAGAGCTACGTGTTTGTCGTGCAGACAAGTTAGCTTCAAGTTCTCCATGGTTATAATGTTTTAGATTTTTGTTCTACACACTGCAAAAATAGCGATTATCCCATAAATCGCAAATTATTTTCCCAAATTCTTTCGGCAAGGGAAAAAGTTTCCTCTACGAGGAACGAAGTTTTAGCTCCACATTTGCATTATTGAATTAAAAGAAATAATTTTGTGGGTTACAACAAGAAAACGACATGAAAAAACGATTCTTCCTCCTCTTTACAGCTTGCATCATGACATGCTTATGCAAGGCCCAGTACGAGCAGCTGACCAATCTCCCCACGATCTACATCGAGACCTTTGGAGGCCGACAGATTACCAGTAAGACCACCTACATCTATGCCACGTTGACCTATGTGAATGGAGAGCAGGTAGTACAGTACGATTCGTTACAAATACGCGGACGAGGAAATTCTACTTGGAACTTAGCCAAAAAGCCCTACCGCATCAAGTTCAATGAGTCCACCAAGTTCCTCGGCAAAGGATATGCCAAGAACAAGAGTTGGACCCTGCTTGCCAACCATGCCGACAAGAGCCTGCTACGCAATGCCGTTACCTTTGCCATGGGCGACTACTTAGGACAACCCTTCAGTCCGGCTGCACACTTTGTGGACCTCGTCATCAATGGCACCTACTTAGGTAACTATCAGGTGTCGGACCAGGTGAATGTGGACAACAAACGTGTGGAGATCGTTGAGCAGGAGGAGGTGGCCACCGAGGATTCGAACATCACGGGAGGATACCTGGTAGAGATTGACGGCTTCGGCACTGGCGAAGTGGTAAACTTCCGCACCAACAAGAACCTGATTGTATCTGTCAAGTCACCTGATGAGGATGTTATCAATACAGCACAGAAAAACTATATACGCCAATACCTGAACGACTTTGAGTCGGCTCTCTTCGGCACCAACTTCACCGATGCTACCCAAGGCTATCGCGCCATTGCCGACTCGGCCACACTCATGAGCTGGTATATAGCCACTGAGCTAAGTGCCAACGTAGACGGTTTCTGGAGCACCTATTTGTATAAGGATCAGGACGACCCGCACCTTTACTTCGGTCCCCTATGGGACTACGACATTGCCTACAACAACTGCAACCGTGTGGGCGATGTCACCAACAGAACCATGGTAGACGCAGGCTTTGGCAGCGACCTCACCAAGGTGTGGGTGAAGCAGATGATACAAGACCCTTGGTTCAACGAATCCATCAACCGAGCATGGAAACAGAAGCTTGACGAAGGTCTTGAAGAATACCTGTATCAATTCATCGACAGCATGGCCGCCCACATCGACCAATCGCAACAAAAGAACTACAATCGTTACTCAATCTCCGGCCACGTATACAACGAGATATACCTGTACTCAACGTACGACGAATACATCAAACAACTCAAGGACTTCATTGGAAAGCACATCGACTTCCTCACCAAGGAGTTTGCCACCCGCTCCAGCGATGTGGGCGGCGGCGACGATCATGATGAGCCCATCACCCTCAAGCCCTTCGAACTGCAAAAGGGCTACTACTACCGAATCTATAACAAAGGCAACAACAAGGTGCTCGACATGGCCGAGGCCGAAGAAAACATCGTGATATGGTCGCCCGAGTATGGACGAGACACGCAACTGTGGGAGATTATAAAGGTAGGCGACTACTACCAACTCATCAACAAGGTTTCAGGCATGGCATTTAACGATCCATCGCCCTCAACAGCCGTAGGTACACAACTAAACATAGCTACACCTGACATTACCGACAGCCGCCAGCTATGGCAGTTCGTTACCATAAATGAAAACGACAACTACAACATCATCAATGCTTATACTGACCATGCCATCAATAACAACGGAGGCAATTCGACCGACGGCAACATGGTGGTAAGCTACACCAACGACGACCGCAATGGCGTGAGCAACAATCGCCAATGGCGCATCACCCCCGAGGAACTCATACCCGACTATATCCCCGAAGAGGTGAAGGAAGCCTTGGAGAATACTATTGCCGAAGCCGAGAAATTCTTAAATTCGCTTACCGATGAGCAGGTGGACAATGGCATTTTCAGCTACGATGAGGAACAAATAGCAGAGCTACGCCAGATGGTAATCGACGCCAAAATATTTGAGTCGACCATTGCCGACGACTACATCCTTACCAATGTAAACCTTGCCGAGCAGTTGACAGCAGCGCAACAGAAGACTATGCCTGATGCTGGCCGGAGCTATGTCATCCGCCACAAGATATCAGGATACTATCTTGACGTTGAGACCGACAACCTACGCATCACAACATTGCTCGACGACGACAAGAGCCAACGCTTCACCTTCGAGCAAACGAGCAACAACGGCATATACCTGAAAGCCGAGAATGGATTGTATGTCATGCTGGGCAATGCCAACGGTTGGAGTATGATAGGACAAACCTTCATTGCCGACGAGGCTAAAGCGACCTTCGATATTTCGATCAAAGATGGTAGCTACCGCATCTACACCATCAACGGCATATTGGGTACCGATGTCATCAATGAGAACGCGGCTGTATATGGCGACAAACACGAGAATAATCCCGATCACGTAAGCCGTGCCGAGTGGATTCTCGAAGAGGCAATATCAGACCTTGACCTCATTCGCGACGAGTACGAAGCGCTTATAACCGAAGCGCAAGCTGAACTCTCAGCCATTAAACTCAAGAAGAGCTGGATAGGTAACCATCCGATGCAACACTTGCAAGACAACCTCGATGCACTGAGCGAAGCTATCGAAGAGGCTAAAGCATATAACTACACCGACGTTGAGGACTATCAGGAGATGATCGAACTACTGTCTGAAGCATTGGCTCAGCTACACGCTCTCAACACCCCGGACGACAAGGACTACTACTTGCGCCACTCATCCGGTTATCAGCTCTCATGTAGCGATGGCCTGACACTTGAAGCAGCCGACACATTGGATGCAGCCCAACGCTTCCGCTTGGTACCCGTGGAGGATGCCATCAACACCTATTATATATATACCAATGGCATGTATGTGACCGCAAGCGATCTGCAAGGCGCTACCCTATCGCTCACTGACACGCCACGCGATGAGTGGGGACAGTTTGTGGCTTGCCAAGTAGGTGCCCAAGCATTTACCCTCCAAAGCGCTATTGGATATTTGGGTGTACGCAACACCACGATGAACGTGGGCGAACCATGCGTAGCCAATGCAGAAGATAGGGGCAACAACATCCGTTGGCAATTAGCAGCTGCTACCACACCCATCATCGATGATGGTATTGACCCCCAATATTATATGGGCACAATTGACTATGCTGTGCTTTACAACAAGGATACTGAAACCCTGCGCTTCGCATCTGACGACATGCACGTACTTGCCGATATCGACGTACAGGTATATACCGTCGGCGGACGACTGCTCTACACCTTCAAGGCCAACGAGGAACAGTCTGTAGCCAACCTGCCCAGTGGTACTTACATCGTACGCTGGACATTGGGTGAGACATCACGCAGCATCAAGTTCAAGAAATAGGTGCTTATAACAGCATAATATAATAGCCCGCCATCGATGGTGGGCTATTATATTAATTTTTAGGTAATAATATAGATGTTGTCCAAGTCTTAAGATTGTCCCCCTAAAGTAGCTAATCTTTGTACACAAATTCTTTTAATTCTCACGCAGATCTCACGAATCTCACGAAGTTGGCTGCATCGAAAGGAGTTCTCGCAGCTTGTCGGCAAAGCCGAATGTACACACCCCGAAGGAAAACGCGAGTGTAAC
>JAFZFZ010000088.1 GCA_017557005.1 Bacteroidaceae bacterium
AGGGGCTGACCAAACTTGTTACCGAAGTCAGAAGCACCGTTTGATGCCTTGATCAAGATCTGCTCGGGAGTCTGATAGAGCCACTGACGCTCGGGATACTTCTTCTCCCAGTCGTGACCTTCGTTGGTGCGGGGGTATGAGGTGATGTAAACGGCAGTACCGGCAATAGGCCATGAACCCTTACCGCCACCCATACGGTCGCGAATCTCACCACCGGTACCGGTAGAAGCACCGTTGAAAGGCTCTACGGTAGTGGGGAAGTTGTGCGTCTCAGCCTTGAGTGAGAGCACGGTCTTGATATCCTTGATAACGAAATAGTCTGATGTGGCGTGGTTCTCGGGAGCGAACTGCTCAGCTACGGGACCCTCAGAGAAGGCTACGTTGTCCTTGTATGCAGAGAGAATCTTGTTGGGGTTCTCCTTGGTAGTCTTCTTGATCATCTGGAAGAGTGATGAGGGACGCTCCTCACCATCGATGATGAAGGTGCCACCGAAGATTTTGTGACGGCAGTGCTCAGAGTTGATCTGTGCGAAGCCGAACACCTCAGAGTCTGTCAAGCGACGGCCCAGGTCTTTCTCTACCTTGGCAAGGTACTCCATCTCCTCGCTTGAGAGTGCAAGACCCTCCTTTTCGTTATACTCGGCCAAGTTGTCGATGTATACGATGGGCTGGGGCTCGATGTTCACGAAGAACAACTTCTGATCCATGCCCTTGTACATGCGCTGGAGCATGGGGTCGTACTCGGCATCTTCGCTCGCTACGGGGTAGTACTCCTCGATACGGGTGATGCCCTCGATACCCATGTTTTGGGTGATCTCCACAGCATTGGTACTCCAGGGAGTAATCATTTCGCGGCGCGGACCGATGAAGTATCCCTCCATGGTGTCGCCCTGTACGAGCTCGGCATTGCCGAACAGCCAACTAAGTTTCTTGATAGTTTCCTCGCCGGCCTGCTGCATGGTCTCAGCAGCAATGATGCTTCCGGCCTGTGATTTGAAGAAAAGAATCATGTGGTTTATGAATTATAATTTATGATTTGTTTTCTGATTTTATATACCTTTTCAAAAATAGAGTACAAAGTTACAGAAAGCCGAGCGAAAACACAAATTTATTGATGGTTTTCGCTCGGCTTGGCTTAATTTAAAACTTTATCGAAAAAGTCGGTTGTGCGGTTGTCTGAAAGGTGCTGGATTAGAATTTGACTGTCTTTACCGTATTGTCTGCCATGACAACCTCTACACTCTGAAGGTCATCGGCTACCTTAACCGATTTTACGGGGCTGAGTTCCTTGTTGTTAAACTCCTTGTCGCCCTTCTTCCACAAATGCAGAGTGACCATGATGTGGGTGCCATCGACAGCCTTTTCGCTCATGATAAGGCTGCACTGATTGCTCACGGGGTGCAAACCTACAGGGTAGTGGATGGTGGTGGCGTCCCAGCCATAGAGGGGCACTGTGGCCAACTTGTATTCGCCGTTGCCGATGATGACAGCATTAGATACCTTCTTTGACTTCTCGATGCTGAAGGCTTTTCCCTCAAGCTTGGGAAGGGTGTAGTGACCCAAACGGATGGTTGTGGGGGCGGGTACCGATACTCGGTCGATACGGAGCACGCCATTTGCCAAGGGGATGTCGGCCAAGTTGTATTTGATGTTTTCGTTGGTCTCCAACACTGCATCGCGACGGTAGATGTTGTTGTCGAAGCTCTTGAAGTCGTAGAGACGTAGCACCTCCCATTGACCTCTGCCGTTTTTGGTGGCGTAGTTCATAGATACCTCACCATACTTGCCGTCGGCCATCCAGGGGAATTCGGTGTGGTAGGCCAACTTATTGTAGTTCTCAGAGCTGCGGAACTTCTGCCAGTCGTTGGCAACCTTTTCGTGGCACCATGAACGCATCTCCGAACCACCTACATTGGGATAGTCGGTGATGAGAAGGTTGGTAGCGGGCTGGAACTTATTGTATACCTGATTCTTCTTGAACTCCTTATCCCACGGACCATTGTTCTCCTTGGCTGTCCAGAAAGGATTGTCTGCGGGCAAGAGCAGAGCGAGGAACGCCTTGGCGCACCAGTATACGCTACCACGGCAACTGTAAATTTGTACGGCAGGCTCGAATGGTCCATAGAAACCGAGGGTGGGGACGTTGTCCTCAAGCAGGTTGGGGTTCTGCAAGAACTGCAAAAGGGTAGAAGAGGCGATGCGGCGCATCCAACCATAGTTGATGTCGGCATCTTGCTGATAGCCAAGCAGGGCGAGAGGCACTACGGCACCAAAGCGGTAGGGAATGCTTCGGCCCCACATGTTCATGTGACCTTCGGCGTTGAACATATAAGGATAGTTGTCGATCAGGTCGGCCTGGTTTTGCATGAACTGTGCTGCATACTCGGGATAGAAGTGTCCGTACATCTGTGCCCAGATGGGACCATACATCTGGAAGGCCCACATGCTATAGTAGTCATAAGCGGGAGCGTCGTTGTACCAACCTTCGCCACGATACAATGCGAGCAACTTCTTCAAGCAATCCTCCATGCGCCAATCGTTGACTTCGTATCCCTGCTCTTTGAAGAAGCTGATAACGAATACATTGAAGAACATCCAGTTGCTACCAATAGTGGGACCATTGCCGTAGCTGAGCATGGTAGCAGCCAGTTCGTCTTTCTGCGTTTGTGTGAGGGGATCCCAAAGCACGTTCTTAGCGGTAGAGAGCGAAATAGCCAAAGCACCAAACTCTACCAAAATCTGGCTCGGGCCGCCATTGTGAGCGCGATGCTTGATGTAGCTGGGGCTCTCAGGATTGATGAGGTTGAGCAACTGGTGACGATAATATTCAGCAACCTTGATGCCATTGAGCGTCAGGTCGGGATTCTCTCTCAACAAGGGAGCTGCGAGGAAGAGTGTGCGGCAGAAACCTTCGAGCTTGGCAGTAGGAATCTGACCGGGATTGTTGGGGTAGGTCTTGTCAAACTGCTTGGGGAAGTACATCGGATCGTCAATATCTCGGATGTAGGTAAAAGCTCCGTCGAGCAAGTACTCTGCGGCATCAATCCAGCCCTGACGATCAAGTCCGGTGTAAGGACTTATCTTGTGATTGGGAGCCGGAATTGTGAACGTCTGTTCGATACGGTGGGTAGGTGTAGCCACCTGCGCCGTCACCGCCATGGCAAGCATACCAAACAATGCGGTAAAGCAGCATTTCAATGTGTTTCTTTTCATAATAAGTATATTAAATGTGTAGTTGCGGTATTGCGTAGTCAAAGGTACAACTATTTTTGGTATATTTTCCGTTTTTGTGGAATAATTTGTATATTTGTACCGCTATAAATATATTATAAAGAGGTATAATCTACAACATATTGATATTGCGATGAATCATCTACAACTCAACGAATACCAACAAGGTGCTCTCACACGACTCAGTATAGAAACACTAACTCCCATGCAAGAGGAAGCCTTGATGGCTTGCCGTAAATACAATGATGTGGTACTGCTATCACCGACCGGTACAGGTAAGACTTTGGCCTACTTGTTACCAATGATTGAAGGCCTGCAAGTGGGCAAAGAGGGGGTGCAAGCGATGGTGATAGTGCCTTCGCGTGAGTTAGCTCTCCAGATTGATTCGGTCATCAAAGCAATGGCTCTGCCGTGGAAGGCAATGAGTGTATATGGTGGACGTGCTGCGATGGATGAGCATCGTACCATGAAAGGGGTGAATCCTTCGATAATCATCGGTACACCCGGACGTCTCAATGATCATTTATCGAAAGGAAATATCGATGCAAAAAACATACAACTGCTTGTCGTCGATGAGTTTGACAAATGTCTTGAACTGGGATTTCAGGGCGAGATGCAACAGGTGATAGAACAGCTGCTGGGTGTGCGCCGCAGATATCTCACATCGGCCACCGACATGGATGAGATCCCTCAATTTACGGGAGTGAGAACGCCCTTTAAGATCAACTATCTCGAAGCTGACGGAGAGAGTAGGGTACACACCTATATAGTACATTCGGAGAGTAAAGATAAGTTGCAGACTTTGTATAAGTTACTATGTACTCTTAATGGTGGACAATCCATCGTTTTCTGCAATCACCGAGAGTCTGTAGAGCGCGTAGGAGGTTACTTGCGCGAACAGAAATTGGCTCACGAAGCCTATCACGGAGGTATGGAACAGGAAATACGCGAACGTGCATTGTATAAGTTCCGCAATGGAAGTAGCAATGTTCTTATCAGCACTGATCTTGCGGCGCGTGGACTCGACATTCCTGAGGTTCAGCATATTATCCATTATCATCTGCCTGGTAGCGAAGATGCTTATATCCATCGCACTGGTCGTACTGCTCGTTGGACCGCCGAGGGAAGTTCATATCTCATCCTGCATAGCGAAGAGCATGCGCCCGAATATCTAACAACAACCATTGAAGATTATCCGTTGCCCGAACGTGTAGGTCGTCCCGAACAACCTGCATGGACAACCGTTTATATTGGTCGCGGAAAGAAGGATAAAATCAATAAGGTTGATATTGCTGGATTCTTGTACAAGAAAGGCCAACTGACACGCGAAGATGTAGGCAACATTGATGTGCATGACTATTATGCCTATGTGGCCGTGCGCCGTACCAAAGTGAAGCAATTGCTCAGTATGGTAGCCAACGAAAAAATCAAAGGATTGAAAACAAAAATGGAAATTGCCAAATAAATGCCTAAATCTAACGTCGATTTGAGAATTTCCATATTCGCTTTATAATCGGGATTATGTTTAATTTAACGACAGAATTTCCATTTTATTATATATAAGGAGTACCCTATGCTTGAAATTCGAACATTTGTATGCAATATGTTGCACGAGAATTGTTTCGTGCTATTTGATAAAGATTCGCGTGAGGCTGCAGTCATTGATCCGGGGTTCTACTGGGAGAATGAAAAGCAAACATTCGTGAAGTATGTAGAAACCAATCAACTGAACATTAAGTATCTGCTGTGTACGCATTTACATTTTGATCATACCTTTGGAGTGGCTTTTATCGAGGATACCTTCAATGTAAAACTCAGTGCAAGTGTGTTAGATACTCCATGGGTTGAAAATTTTGAGAGTTCGGTTGCCCGTTTCGGCATTATCCCTAATGGTGAGAAGCGTTATGTGACTCATCCATTACGCGACACCGATGTATTGACGCTTGGCACACATACACTTGAATGCATCTCTACTCCTGGTCATTCAGCAGGAGGAATGTGTTTTTATGCCAAAGACAATGGATACCTGTTTGCAGGAGACACGCTTTTCCAAAGTTCGATTGGGCGTACCGATTTTGCCGATGGAGATTATGGCCAGCTCATTCGCTCTATCCAAACACGCTTATTGCCTTTACCATCTGAAACGATTGTTTTTCCTGGTCACGGAGACACTACTACCATCGGTGACGAAAAAATGTATAACCCGTATATATGATAACGATGCGTCCTATAGCCCATTTTCGCAGTGCTTTTCCTAGTAAATTTGGCATACCTCGTCAGAGCGGTATTGTGAAGGAGCTGCGTGGATGTATTGTTTTCGAACCTGAGTTTCGCAATGCCGATGCGTTGCGCGGATTAGATGGTTTTGACTACTTATGGATACTTTGGGAATTCTCTGCCAATCGTACTATGAAAGAGCGCGGAGCTACCTCTTGGCAACCTACCGTGCGTCCTCCCCTACTTGGTGGAAACGTGCAGATGGGAGTTTTTGCTACTCGCTCGCCCTATCGTCCTAATCCGATAGGTCTGTCGTCGGCACAGATCGACCATATCGATTTGGATACCACAGAAGGCCCTATAATTCATGTACTTGGAGCTGACCTCATGGACGGTACTCCTATCTATGATATCAAACCATACGTAACCTATGCTGATTGTCATCCGGGTGCACGTAGCGGATTTGTAGACGAACGTCGTTGGGAGGAACTCGAGGTCGACTTCCCCGAAGCATTGCAATCTCATTTTACCACCGACAGCCTCAAAGCACTCATCCGTGTGCTTGCTCTCGATCCTCGTCCGCAATATCAAGATCTCCCAAACAAAGTATATGGCATGCCCTACGAAGGCTACGACATACGTTTTCGTGTAGCTGATGGGGTGCTCACTGTCGTCGAGGTAAAAAAATCTGAGTAGCACTCCCCTATTTGGAATATCTTTTCCGCATTGAGCGACGGTTTGGCTCATATAAAACAAAAGGATGCACACTGTGCATCCTTTTATCTTGAGTGTTCTATAATTTACTCTGCAGATTCATCTTTCTTGCGAATAGCACGCTTGCGTGTCTTCTTCTCGGGAGCCTGTACTGTAGTTTCCTTTACACCTGCCAATTCAGGGTCGATCATGATGCGGCCGCAATACTCACATACGATGATTTTCTTACGCATCTTGATATCGAGCTGGCGCTGGGGCGGAATCTTGTTGAAGCAACCACCACATGCATCGCGCTGTACGTATACCACACCGAGTCCGTTGCGAGTGTTCTTACGGATACGCTTGAATGATTGTAACAAACGGGGTTCGATGCTAGCCTCAAGTACCTTAGCTCGGTCACGCAACTTCTCCTCTTCCTCTCTGGTCTCAGAGATGATCTCTTCGAGCTCAGTACGCTTCTCTTCGAGGTCCTTCAAACGCTCATCGAGCAAAGCCTCCGTGCGTGCGATATCCTCCTGTTTGTTCTTCTGTTCTGCAGCATACTGGCGGAGCTTCTTCTCACAGAATTCTACTTCCAAAGATTGGAACTCTATCTCTTTTGCCAACAGGTCGTACTCGCGGTTATTGCGTACATTGTTTTGATCTTCAGTGTACTTCTCGATCATAGCCTTAGCCTCTTCGATCTTCACTCTGCGCTTGCCTTCCTCAACCTTGATGCCTTCGATGTCAGAAGCATAGTTAGCGATACGAGTATGCAAACCAGTCACTTCGTCCTCCAAGTCCTGCACCTCGAGGGGCAACTCACCGCGCAAGGTCTTGATGCGGTCAATCTCAGAGAAGATGAGCTGTAACTGATACAATGACTTCAACTTTTCTTCCACGGTCAAATCCTGCGGATCTTTCTTCGTTTCTTTTGCCATAGTTTATAAATAATTTATCGGGTTTGTATTCAATGATGTCTTTACTATTTTTAATTCAGGAAATTGATTGCTCAGTATTTCGGCAAAAATATCCATCGTATATTGTTCACTTTCGTAGTGCCCCATCTCTGCGATGAGCAGGTCGCCCTCATGTCCGAAATAGTCGTGATAGCGCATTTCGCCTGTCAAAAAAGCATCGGCTCCCAGACTGATTGCCTTTGAGAGTAGGAATCCGCCAGCTCCACCACAGAGAGCAACACGGCGAACTTTTCGGTCACAAAGTGCATTGTGGCGGATACATTGTATACCAAACAATGATTTTAGGCGTAGCAAGAAGTTCTTTTCGTCTTCAGCCGTAGGCAGTTCGCCAATTATGCCCGATCCAGCAGGGATTGCCCCAGCCTTGTCGTCCAAGAATGCAAGATTTGTGAGTCCTATCGTTTCGGCAATGCGGTAGTTTACCCCACCCTGCGCATTATCCATGTTGGTATGTGCTGCATAGATAGCAATGTTATTCTTGATCGCCTTTATCACGCAGCGCTCCACATAGCTTTTGCCGGTAATTGATTTGAGTCCATGAAACAACAAAGGATGGTGTGCAATGACTACGTTGCACCCTTTACGTACGGCCTCGTCAATAATCTCTTCCGTTACGTCCAAACACAATAATGCCCCTGCAACTTCCTGCTCCTCTGTCAATCCTATTTGCAAGCCAGCATTGTCGAAACTATCTTGCAAAGGCAGAGGCGCATACTGTTCAAGGGCGTCCAAGAGTAGTTTTGCCTTCATTATTTCAATAAATCAGTGCAAAGGTATGAAAAAAAAATGAATTATAAGAATCAGATTACAATTTATTTCGCGTTGAATATGACTGAGGTCTATTTTTGAATTGATTTCGATGCTTCAGTTCTTATAATCGTTATGCCGACTCTAACATTTGAAAATTTTTCTCATACGTCCATATCCGTCAAAAGCTTGGCGTGCTGATAAACAGATGGCAATGATGAGCGATAACATGGAGGCCGACATGGTGATAACCACAATCATAATTTGATACTTAATGGCAACGTCTGGGGAACTACCGCCGAGAATCTGTCCAATCATTGTTCCTGGCAGCGAGACCAATCCCATGACAGCCATATTAGCGATGGCAGGACTAAATGCTTTCACAATGGCCTGTCGTATGAAAGGTTGCAGCGCTTCTCCTCGGGTAGCGCCGTTACCTAAGAGATAATAGTATAGGTTTTGTTCGCGTTGCAGAGTCGAATAGAATGTGCCTACAGCTATCACATTTACTGACAACATATTGCCGAGCAATATACCCATAATAGGGATAAAATATTGTGCACTGAATACGTTGTTCAGCTGAAGGACAATGCCTAAGAAATATGCACCGATGAGTACGCTTGCAGTGACAAAACCTACGATAAGGGGCATCATTAGTATTTTACGTCTTACCTTCGTGCGCGTCAGTGCTGTTTCTGCTGCTATGTAAACCATTATAAATACCCAAAGGCAATTTACCACCGGGTTGTTCCACTCGAAAAGATATCGTAGATATACACCAATGAAAATCATTTGTATCACCATGCGTACTGCACCTATACAAATACTTTTGAGAAGTTTCGTTTCATAGTGCCATATATAATATATAGGAATGAGTAGCAACAGCAATCCTATGCCTAAACTGAGGTATGAAATATCTATTGTAGCCATATCATTCGAGATTAATAACGTTGGTACAGTGTGACACAAAGTACATGTCATGTGATACGGCCACGATCGTTTTACCTTGTTGCTGTTGTTCACGCAAAAAGTCGATTACGTAGTTACGTGATGTTTCGTCCAAAGCTGCAGTTGGTTCGTCCAATAGCCATATATCCTTGTCAAGTAAAGCTAATACGGCTAACATCATACGCTGCCTTTGTCCACCCGAAATTTCAGCCATACCCTTGCTTAGCAACTCCTCATCTAACCCCAACTTATGCAGATTATCGCATAGTTTGGGGGTACACATTTGTACGTTTTTTATACGTCCAATCTTAAGGGTCTGTCCTACTAATTCTTCAACAGTGTCGTTCGGAAAAGACAGTTCTTGAGGAAGATAAGTTGTTTTTGTTCGTACAATATTACACGTCTGCTCGTTGAGTATATACTCTCCCACTCTAATTGCACCGTTTGCAAGAGGCGTAAGTCCGATGAAAGCCTTTAGAAGCGATGTCTTTCCACAACCGGATTTTCCTGTAATACAAGCAAAATCTCCTTTCTTCACATGACAAGAGAAATGATCGAGCACGTGCTCATCGCCAAAGTGGATAGATATATCGTCAACTACAAGCATTCTTTTACTATTATATCCTAAATTTTCAATTAGCAAAAGTACAACTTTTATATAAGTGCACAAAATTAACGGCAAACATTTTCTATGGCATCTTGTTTTAATAGTTCGAAACCTTAAACTTCATTTCCTTATGAAAAAGTCATTATTCCTCACCCTTCTTGCTACCCTACTCTTCTCCACTTCATCTTTTGCGCAAAGTACTCGGAGTGAGCGAGAGCAAGCGTGGCGTGCGAATCGAGAACGGCAACGTGCGTTAGAACAACAAGCCGAAATGCATCAAGACTCAATAGCTTACCAAGCAGCCTTATCGGCTATTAAAACTGGCAGTTGGGTGCTCGAGGCTAACAATGTAAACTTCTTCAATGGTATTACCCGTTTTGTATCGTCAGGAACTAACTATATCAGTTGTAATGCTGGACAAGGAGTTGTGCAGACTGCTTTTAACAACTTTGTTTATAGTCCTAATGGACTTGGAGGTGTTACTGTACAAGGTTTTATCTCGGGAGAACGAACCTCAATAGATCGGGATGGTAATGTATATTACAGTTTTAGCATACAAGGAACGGCTATCTCGGCTACAGTTGAACTTACACTTACCGGAGGAACAAATCAAGCCAGTGCGACAGTCAATCCCAACTTCTCTGGTCGTTCTATGACTTTTGATGGTTATCTCGTTCCATATAGTCAATCTTCTGTCTTCGAAGGTATTGCACAATAGTTATCTATAACTGAGATACAAAATTTGCCTCAGTGTACTTATAGAATAAAAACAAGTACACTGAGGCAACGTATTAATTGTTATGGGTAGATTATTCCACCTCTTTGCCAGCTTGCACCCAACCGTTATATCCTGTTGCCAATTCTATTACTTGAAATCCTTTTCCCGCCAAAGTCGAAGCTGCTCGTTTGCTCCTATTTCCACTGCGGCAATAGAGCGCCACGGTGCTCTTCTCTTTTATGTTGGCAACTGCTAAACTATCAAAATCTGCCTTTAGCACATCTATATGCAATGTAGTACCAGCAATATGACCTGCTACATGTTCTTCTTGCGTACGTACGTCAAGTACCACAACATTGGTGTCAGCTATCACTTGAGCAAACTCATCCACGGATACACTTTGAAATTTTTCAGCAGCAGGTTCTTGTCTCTCTGCCTTATGTTCTTGGCATGAGATTCCCATCAGACAAACCACAATAGGATAAATAATTCTATTCATACATTGATAATTGAATGTTACAATAATATTAGTATTCTTCCTACTCTATCATAGCCAGGAACTCCTCTTCGCTTACGATGAGTACACCGAGTTTCTGAGCTTTCTCGAGTTTGGCGGGGCCCATATCCCGACCTGCAAGGATAAAGCTGGTCTTGCTGGAAATGGATGACACATTGGTGCCACCATGCTGCTCTATCATGGCTTTGTATTCGTTACGTGAGTGCTGGGCAAAGACACCGCTGATGACGATGCTCTTGCCAGCGAGTTTATCGGTGCGCTCGATGCTTTCGTCCACCACGACCTCCATCTGCAGACCTGCCTCCTTGAGGCGTGCCACGAGGGCGCGGCACTGCTCATTGGCAAAGAAGCGATGGATGCTTTGAGCTATCTTCTCGCCTATCTCGTCGACGGCGATGAGCTCGTCGAAGGTGGCATTTTCCAGGCGATCCATAGAGCCGAAGGCGCGGGAAAGTTTCTTGGCTACGGTCTCACCCACGAAGCGAATGCCGATGGCGAAGAGTACGCGCTCAAAGGGGACCTCACGCGAGCGTTCGATGCTGCGCACGATATTCTCAGCCGACTTGTAGCCCATGCGCTCGAGACGACTGATATGGGGGATGCGCAAGTTGTAGAGATCGGCAGCATCGTGTATCAAGCCTACAGAATAGAGGAGGTCTACGGTCTCGGCTCCAAGACCGTCGATATTCATTGCTTTGCGTGAAATAAAGTGTTCGATACGACCCTTGATTTGTGGCGGACAGGTGGTGTCATTGGGGCAGAAGATGGCTGCCTCGCCCTCGGAACGCATGAGCGATGTGCCACACTCGGGACAACGGGTGATGAAGCGTACCTTCTCGCCCATCATGAAGGTGCGGGCATCGAGGTCTACAGCTGTTATCTTGGGGATGATCTCGCCACCCTTTTCCACGAACACCATGTCGCCGATATGGAGGTCGAGATTGTCCATGAAGTCAGCATTGTGTAGCGTAGCGCGCTTGACTATGGTACCAGAGAGCTGTACGGGCTCAAAGTTGGCCACGGGAGTCACCGTGCCTGTGCGCCCCACCTGATAGGTGACCTCATTGAGACGTGTGAGTGCCTTCTCGGCCTGAAACTTATATGCGATAGCCCAGCGGGGAACCTTGGCGGTATAGCCCAACGAGCGTTGTTGAGCCAGGGAGTTGACCTTGATGACGATGCCATCAGTGGCTACTGGGAGGTTCTTACGTTCGGCATCCCAATGGTTGATATACTCGAACACCTCGTCGAGGGTGGTACATTTACGCATCGAAGGCGACACCTTGAAGCCCCACTCGGCAGCCTGCTGCAGGCACTCGTAGTGACCGTCGCTGGGCAATGAATCCCCCAACATATAATAAAGGTAAGCATCGAGCTTACGCGCAGCCACCACCGAGGAATTTTGTAGTTTGAGAGTGCCCGAGGCAGCATTGCGCGGATTAGCAAAGAGGGGTTCTTCTTGTGCTTCGCGCTCGCGATTGAGGCGATCAAACTGCTCCCAGGGCATGAGTATCTCGCCACGTATCTCGAACTCGCGCGGATAGCCAGTGCCTTGTAGCACAAGGGGTATGCTCTGTATGGTGCGCACATTGGCGGTGACATCGTCACCTTGCACGCCATCGCCACGAGTCACGGCACGCACCAGGCGACCCTCTTCGTAGGTGAGCGATATGGAGAGTCCGTCGTACTTAATCTCGCAACAGAGCTCGAAGGGTTCACTACCCAAGGTACGCTGCACGCGCTCGTAGAAGTCGCGCACCTCATCGAATGAATAGGTGTTTCCCAACGATAGCATAGGATACTTGTGTGCTATCTGTACAAACTCACTGGTGATATCACTACCCACACGCTGGGTGGGCGATGTGGAATCATAGCACTCGGGGTGCTGGGCCTCGAGATCTTGAAGTTCGCGCATGAGGCGATCGAACTCGAAATCGGAGATCTCAGGCATATTCTTGACATAGTAGCTATGATTGTGGCGGTGAAGCTCGGTGCGTAATTGCGCTATACGTTCGTGGGGAGTCATAATGGTTAATTTACGGATGGCTACTTACTCATTATCAACATTGGTGCGGCGTTTGGGTTCACCATGCTGCACGATGAGGATACTGGCTTCGTAGAGTATATACATGGGTAATGTGACGACTAAGAGGGTAAACACATCAGTGGTGGGGGTGATGATGGCTGCCAAGAGCAATATGACAATGATGGCATGGCGGCGATAGCTCTTCATGAAGGTGGAGCTGAGCACTCCCAACCGTGACAATAGCCAACATAACAATGGCATTTCGAATACGATGCCCATCATTAGGGTGAGCGAGAGCATGGTATCGACATACGAGGTTAGGGTGATGGTGTTGACTACCGAGTCGCTCACCTGATAAGCTGACAGGAAGCGGAAGGTGAGCGGAAAGATGATGAAGTAACTGAGCATGACTCCGATGAGAAAGAGCAGATAGCCCCAAAGGGTGGCCGTGATGACCGGGCGGCGCTCATTGGCATACAAGGCGGGGGAGATGAAGGCAAACAACTGATAGATGATGTAGGGGGAAGCCATCATGACTCCTGTATAGCAGGATACCTTCATGTGGATAAGAAACTGTGAGGCAAGGCGGGTGTTGATGAGACTGATGGCAGAATCATCGCCCCCCAGCAGACGATAGAGGGGAAAATGCGGACTATTGGGTGCGAGCACCATGCGAAACAAAGGCTCCTTGAAGCAGAATGCTACCAGGGTGAGCACACACACTGCGCCTACCATGCGTAGCAGCACGTGGCGCAACTCGTCGAGGTGATCCCAAAAATTAAGTCCAGACGGCGAGGTCATCGTCAGTTTTTTTCTTCTTCTTTTTCTTTCGGTTCGTCGGCAGAGGTGGTGACATCGTTGAGTCCATCCTTGAAGCTCTTGACACCCTTGCCAAGGCCGCGCATGAGTTCGGGAATCTTCTTGCCCCCAAAGAGCAACAGCACGATCAAGGCAATCAACAGAATCTCCTGCATGCCCAAACCAAGAAAGAGTAATGTGTTCATCGTATATAAGTCGGTTAGTTTATTTATAAATTTCTGCAAACATACACATTTTTTCTGAATTTTATGTAAGTTTGCAAACTAAAAATAAGGTATACTATGTCGCAACATCTTTTCTATATATTCAACAATGAACGCTTGCTCATAAGGCAAACCAACAACTCCTATACTATATATAGTGGTGAAGAGTGCCCAGATTTCGTCCAGTGCACATCTCTTCACCTATTTACCGAGCATGAGGGTACACAATGCTATGTGGGTAGCACCACTGACGAAGAGCTCCCCGAAGGGTATCAGTGGATTGGTCTGCGCGAGAGCTATCATCTGCTGCCAAGCTACCTTTACCAAGAGGCTGGCAAGGCGGCCGAGATACGCTACTTTGATACACACCATCGCTACTGCGGCCTGTGTGGCGGCGCAATGGCATGGCACACGCCCATCAGCAAGCGATGCACCGAGTGTAACGACGAGATATGGCCCCAGCTCAACACGGCTATCATCGTGCTGGTGCGCCGCGGAGAGGAGGCGTTACTGGTGAAAGCCAAGAACTTCAGACGCAACTACTACGGACTCGTGGCCGGATTTGTGGAGACAGGCGAGTCGCTCGAGGAGTGTGTACGACGCGAGGTGCGTGAGGAGACAGGGATAGAGATCACCAACATACGTTACTTTGCCAGTCAGCCATGGCCCTACCCTATGGGATTGATGGTAGGATTCAATGCCGACTACGTGAGTGGCGACATACGACTCATCGATGGCGAACTGCGCGATGCGGCCTTCTTCACGCGAGACAACTTGCCTGCAATACCCGAAAAACTGAGCATGGCACGCATGCTCATCGACAATTGGGTAGAGGGAAATGCATGATGATTGAGGCTTGAGAAAAATTTGCACAAGTCAGTTCTTATCCGTATCTTCGCAAAGCAAAAAAAATAGTACAATTTTATATCTTTCAAACAATTATGAGAAACAGACTTTTCACCATGTGCCTCATGCTGCTATGTGTAGCGGCATCGGGACTTCTGAAAGCCGAGAATGACAAACCTTTTGTAATCCCCGAGCTACGCCACTGGCAGGGTGCCGATGGTATGATGGCCATCAACGCCCAGAGCAAGGTGGTGTATGTGAATGACGAACTCGCCGATGTGGCCGAGGCTTTAGCCAAAGACTATGGCATGATGTTTGGCAAAGAACTTAAGACCAAAGCAGCCAGCAAAGCGCAGGAGGGTTCTATCATCATGGTGCTCACTGATGACCAGGAGTTGGGTGATGAGGGATACAGCATCGAGATAAACGATGGAGTGGCAATCAGTGCCAATACCGTCACTGGTGCTTATTGGGCTACGCGCACCTTGCTTCAGATATTGGAGCAATACGAAGGTACGCACCTGCCCAAAGGTAGCGTGCGCGATTGGCCCGACTATGCTCTGCGCGGATTCATGATTGATTGTGGCCGTAAGTACATCCCATTGGAGTACCTGAAGGTATATACCAAGGTGATGGCTTACTACAAGATGAACACATTGCAAGTGCATTTGAACGATAACGGATTCAAGCAGTACTTCGGTGGTGATTGGGACAAGACCTATGCTGCCTTCCGCCTGGAGAGCGAACTCTTCCCTGAGCTGAGTGCTAAGGATGGATACTACGGCAAGGAGGAGTTCCGCCAATTCCAAAAGGATGCAGCGAAGATTGGTGTTAACATCATCCCCGAGATTGATGTGCCTGCACACTCACTTGCCTTCACCCACTTCCGCAAGGAGTTGGGCACCGAGAAGTATGGCATGGACCACCTCGACCTCTACAATCCCAATGTGATTACCTTCCTCGACTCGCTCTTCACGGAGTATCTCGAGGGTGATGACCCTGTATTCGTAGGAAAGCAGGTGCATATCGGTACCGACGAGTACTCAAATGCTGAGAAGGAGACGGTGGAGAGGTTCCGTGCATTTACAGATCACTACATCCGTCTCGTGGAGCAATTTGGCAAGCAAGCTTGCGTGTGGGGCGCTCTTACTCATGCTCAGGGCGAAACACCCGTAAAGGCCGACAATGTGATTATGCACTGCTGGTACAATGGCTATGCTAACCCCACAGAGATGAAGAAGCAGGGATACCAGCTCGTGAGCATCCCCGACGGCTCAGTATACATCGTACCCGCTGCCGGATACTACTATGATTATCTCAACATGTCGTACCTATATCATACCTGGAACCCTGCTATCATCGGCAACCAGAAGTTTGAGCCATGCGACCCCGCCATCCTTGGTGGTATGTTTGCCGTATGGAACGACGTAAATGGCAACGGTATCTCTATTGACGACATCCATCACCGCAGTTTCCCAGGATTACAAGCCATCGCTACTGCGACATGGAGCCCCACCTACCGTGCAGTACCCTTCGAGGAGTTTGACCACAAGCGCACCCTGCTGAGCGAGGCTCCCGGTGTGAATAAACTGGGCCGTTTCCCCGGCGAACCGGGCAGCGTGGTATACTCTATCGATAAGGTGAAGCCGGGCAAGAGCTATCAACACGCAGCTGCAGGCTACGGATATAGCGTATCGTTCCACTTGGAGGGGGCCAACGAGGCACGCGGCACACTACTGTTCTCAAATGCCGATACCGAGTTTTACCTTAGCAGCCCTGTAGATGGACGCATGGCTTTTGTGCGCGATGGATACATCAACACCTTCGACTACTATGTGAAGCCGAACAAAGGTGTCGACATCCGCATCGAGTGCACCAACACTGCTACACGTCTTTATGTGGATGGCGAACTCAAGGATGAGCTCAAGCGTGCTAAGCGCTGGGCTTCAGAGAAGACATCGTACGACTACGTCCCCACCCTATGCTTCCCCTTGCAACAAGCGGGTAAGTTCAAGAGCAGCATCACCAACTTGAAGGTGGAGAAAAACAACTAAAAAGAAATCCATTACGATACAGAAAGAGAGGCGCACCCCCGGTACGCCTCTCTTATCTTTTCATAGCTACTGCTTATCCGATATTCTTTTTTCCCAATAAGCGGAAATCGTCGGAGTCGGCCAATGAGGGGAACTTGTCGCGGTAGTGGCGTAGCTCGTCCATCTTGACCTCATAGGTGACTACCTGCTCGGCATTATCGGCACAGGCTGCAGCCACATTACCGAAGAAATCGATAGCTGCAGTGCCACCATCGTAGTTGCATATAGGATCAGTACCCACACGGTTGACACCGATGACAACGGCTTGGTTCTCGATGGCACGAGCACGCAAGAGAATGTCCCACGCCATACGACGTTTGTCGGGCCAGTTGGCAACGTAGATGGCTACATCGTAGTCGTCAAGGTTGCGACCAAAAACAGGGAAACGCAAGTCGTAGCATACCTCAAGGAAGAAGCGTACGCCACGGAAGGTGACGATGACACGCTCTGAACCTGCCTCGTAATGCTTGTCCTCGCCCGAGTAACTGAAGAGGTGACGCTTGTCGTAATGGGTAACCTTTCCATCGGGCTCGACGAAATACATACGATTGCGGTAGGTGCCATCTGCTGCTGTAGTAGCAACACTGCCAACAATAGCTGCGTCAAACTCGGCGGCTACGCGATGCATCCACGCAAGCGCCGGACCTTCGGTAGGTTCCGCAATGCGGTGGGGCTCCATGCAGAAGCCGGTGGTAAACATCTCGGGCAAGACGTAGACATCGGCTCCTGGATGATTGCGCATAAAAGACTCGGCACGACTGAGATTCTCAGCCACATCGCACCAAGCAAGATTCATTTGTATAAGTGATATTTTCATTATTATGTTATTTTGATTTACCAATCGAATTTAAGGTGTTTCACAGTCTTCTTTTCATCAATAATCATACGTAGCGATGCTATGCCGATGTTAAGATGAGTATTCACGTAGTTTTGGGTTACCATATTGTCGCTTTGTTCAGTCTTCACGCCTTCGGGTATCATGGGTTGGTCTGACACGAGTAGCAAGGCCCCCATGGGAATATGGTTGGCGAAACTAGTAACAAAGAGTGTTGCAGTCTCCATATCCACCGCCATGGCGCGAGTAGAACGCAGATAATCCTTGAATTGCTCATCGTGTTCCCAGATGCGTCGATTGGTGGTGTATACCGTTCCTGTCCAATAATCGTAGCCCATATCACGAATAGACGATGATACTGCACGTTGTAGCATGAAGGCCGGTAAGGCTGGTACTTCAGCAGGCAGATAATCGGTTGAGGTCCCCTCACCGCGGATAGCAGCAATGGGTAGTATGAGATCGCCTATTTTCTGACGCTTACCTATTCCGCCACACTTGCCAAGGAAAAGGCATGCTTTGGGATTGATAGCCGTAAGCAAATCGACAATAATGGCCGCATTGGGGCTTCCCATTCCAAAATTGATAATAGTAATGCCATGGGCAGAGGCAGAGGTCATATTGGCATCACGTCCTACGACCTCTACGCCGAACTTCTCGGCAAACAGTTCCACATATTTATTGAAATTCGTCAGCAGGATATACTCATCGAACTCCTCAATACGCCTTTTCGTATAGCGTGGGAGCCAATTCTCTACGATTTCTTGCTTTGTTTTCATATTTATTCTATTTTTGTGGCACAAATAGAAACGATAACTATAGTATAGCAATCGTTAATCATCTACAAATATACGAAATGTTAGAATTAAACCTACCTCCTTTCGATAAAAAAATAACAAAGAAGGACGACAAACCGTTCATTCTCGACGTCATACGTCGCCAACACGTGGCATTGACACCCGAGGAATGGGTACGACAACATTTCGTACATTTTCTCATCAATCATAAGGGTTACCCCCCATCGCTCATGGCCAACGAAGTGCAACTCAAACTCAATGGCATGAGTCGACGTTGCGATACGGTCGTTTATGATCGCATGCTCACGCCTCGTGTCATCATAGAGTACAAGGCTCCTACGGTAGATATTACCCAAAAGGTATTTGACCAGATATGCCGCTACAACCTTGTGCTTCAGGTTGACTATCTCATCGTGAGCAACGGACTTGCACACTATTGTTGTCAGCTCGACTACGCTACCCGCTCCTACCGTTTTCTGCGCGATATTCCTGAATACACGTCAATAATAGAAGATCATGGTGAGATTCTAAAGTAGGAACAAATCAATTTATTTTACTATATTTGCACAACGATGACTCTACGCAATCTCTATATATGTATCTTGTCGTTGGTGCTCCCATTCATCAGCTACAGCCAAGAGTGTGTTACCACACTCCCTCATATCCATATAGATACCCAAGAGGCCATCATCGGGCAAGAAGCACGTACCCCAGCTACCATCACCATTACCACCTCCGATAGCATATTGCTTCCTCCCCATACTATCGGCATCAAGGTACGAGGAAAGACAGCAGCTCAGTACCCTAAGAAATCTTACTCCATAGAGTTTGTCGACTCCATGCAGGTCGAGACTGACGTATCGCTCTTAGGTATGCGTAGCGACGATGATTGGATTCTCGACGCTATGTATATAGACCATGCACGTATGCGCAACCGATTATGTACCGACATTTGGAACGCCTACAATCGTATTCCTCACCACACTCAAGAACCCGAAGCGATTAATGGCACAAGGGGAACCTTCGTTGAAGTCTTTCTTAACGGCCAATACAATGGACTGTATTGCCTCACTGAACGTATCGACCGCAAGCAATTGAAACTAAAGAAATATAAAGATTCGCATCGTGGAGTTTCGTACAAGGCTGTCACTTGGGACAACCTCATGGGATATTGTTCATACAACCCACAAGCCCCTATCAATAGCCTATTGTGGAATGGATTTGAGTCAGAGTATCCGGGTGAGATATCAAATGCCGGATGGGAGTATTTGCAGGAGTTTTTAGAGTTTCTATCACCGATCTACACCTCAGATGATACATTTGTCAATGAGGTAAAGCAACACGTCCATCTCGACAATCTCATCGACTATACACTACTCGTCAATGCCTTGTATGCACTCGACAATGTAGTCAAAAACCTTTATCTTAGCATCTATAACGTACAGAGAGATCAACGCATATTTTTCACACCATGGGATATGGATGCAACGTTCGGTCGCACATACGATGGTACTCTCATTGACCAATATGCTTTCAGCGGCTCGGTACCTTTCGGCAACCAACTCATCACTCGACTATGGGACGGCAATGTAGATGGCTTCAAACAAGCACTAACGAAACGATGGGATGAACTAAAACACACAACCCTTTCATCTGATAGCATTGCCACTCGCATTCATGCCTACCAGCAATTGTTCGAATCATCAGGAGCCTTTGCTCGTGAACAAGCACGCTGGCCCAAGCTATGTGCTCAAGATTTGTCCGAAGAAACTGATTATATGATATCATGGTATACACGAAATGTAGAGGTAATAGATAGTACCCTACGCCATGCCACGGCTATTGAATCGTCAAAAGATTCTTCATCCCCACAATACAATATCATAGGTCAGCATCTCACCATCAGCCATCCCAATTGCATGGTCACACTGTACAATATGCAAGGTGAAGTACTTTATAGTGCCTTTGACCCCACATTCCATCGTATTATACTGCCCCATAAAGGTATTTATGTCATACATGTCGTGTGTGGTACAAATAGCTATACATATAAAATATGTAATACCCAGAGATAGATTCTGTCCGCATGTGCTCATGAGGCAAGAACTATAGCCTTCAAATCTATCGCCTATATATTTTATTTCTTATAGTAATTTCTAAATTTGGTGAATTATTTGTAACTTTGCCATAATTATAAATAACAACCATTCGCCATGAACTCGCAAATGTATACGAAAGAAGACATACAAAAGGAGTTGAACTATCTGCAATTGCTCTCACGTACTTTTCGCAATTCAGCAGAGGCAAGTACCGAAATCATCAATCTTGAAGCTATACTCAATCTCCCCAAGAGCACTGAGCATTTTCTTGCCGATATCCATGGTGAGCATGAGGCTTTCCAGCACGTGCTAAAGAATGCCTCGGGAGATATCAAACGCAAGGTGCGTGAGGTGTTGAGCGATGAGTTGAGTGATAAAGAGATGCGCACCCTATGTACGCTCATTTATTATCCTTCTGAAAAGTTGCAACTGATCAAAGCAGAACAGGGCGACATGGATATGCACGATTGGTATGCGCTTACACTGCGCCGACTCATCTCTGTATGCCAAAACATGTCATCGAAATATACTCGTTCCAAGGTGCGTAAGGCTCTCCCCAAAGAGTTCTCATACATCATACAGGAGTTGCTGCACGAGTCTACGGGTATGACCAACAAGAACAAGTATGTAAAAGGTATCATTGAGGCTATCATCAATACCAATCAGGCCGATAACTTTATCGTTGCTATCTGCCAGCTCATTCAGCGACTTGCAATTGACCGCCTGCATATTGTAGGAGACCTCTTTGACCGTGGCACAGGATCACACCTTGTTATGGATACCTTGACACAACACCCCAACTTCGATGTTCAGTTTGGTAATCATGACGTATTGTGGATAGGTGCTGCAGCAGGCAACAAGGCATGTATGGCCAATGTGTTACGACTCTGCATGCGTTATGGAAATCTTTCAGTACTTGAAGACGGCTACGGAATCAATTTGCTCGACTTGGCAATCTTTGCCATGGAGATATATAAGGATGACCCGTGCGAAGAGTTTGGCCCCAAACTTGAAGATGGAGTTACTTGTAGCGAAAAGACACGCCGCCTCATTGCACAGATGCATAAAGCTGTCAGCGTGCTGCAATTCAAACTTGAGGCTGAGATTATCCATCGTCGTCCTGAATATGAGATGACTGATCGTCTGTTGCTCGATAAGATTGATTACGCTAAGGGTATCTGCACCATTGGTGGAAAGCGATACACCATGCGCGAATGTCACTTCCCTACTATTGATCCTACAGATCCCTATAAACTTAGTGTAGAAGAGAGCGAAGTGATTGAACGCATTGCACATTCTTTCACCACAAGCGAAAAGTTGCAACGCCACATTCACTGCTTGCTTGACAATGGAAGCATGTATCTTGTATATAATGGCAACTTGTTATTCCATGCTTCAGTACCCATGAATCCTGACGGAACACTTAAGGAGGTCTTCCTTTATGACGGATTTTATAAGGGACGTAGTCTGCTCGACAAGGTAGATACACTCATTCGTGCGGCTCATTCCACCGATAGCGAACCGCATTTGCGTGACTTTGCTATTGACTACTTATGGTATCTATGGTGTGGTAAAGACGCCCCCACCTTTGACAAGGATCGTATGGCAACCTTTGAACGCTATTTCTTGAAAGATAAGTCTATCATGAAGGAGACAAAGGGAAGCTACTATACTCTCCGCAATGAAGATTCTACCGTAGACCTCCTACTCAGTGAGTTTGGCGTAGAGGGCGATCATCGCCACATTATCAACGGACATATCCCAGTAAAAACACTCAAGGGAGAAAATCCCATGAAGGCAGGCGGACGACTTATTGTGATCGATGGCGGTTTCTCCAAGCCTTATCAATCACAAACAGGTATTGCTGGCTACACATTAGTATATCATTCGCGTGGAATGTCGCTTGTTGAGCATCAGCCCTTCACCTCAACAGAAGAGGCTATACGTAATGGTTCGGATATCAAGAGCACACATCATCTGGTAGAAACATCAAGCGAAAGAATCTATGTACGCGATACAGACAAGGGACGCGACATTCGTCGCCGTATTGACTCGTTGCGCAAACTTCTCTTTGCCTATCAGAATGGTATGATTAGGGAACTTCGCTAAGAATGCTATAAATTAGATAATATAAGTAGAGGGCGACCATTATGATAGTGGCCGCCCTTATTTATCTTATGTAAGATGTTATCTCATTTGAGATTATTCATAGATAGTTGCAACTATACGTCTGCTACCTCCATAATTGCGAAATTCACAAAGATAGATACCTTGCCATGTTCCAAGATTGAGACAACCATTAGTTATGGGGATAGTTAAACTTGCGCCAAAGAGCGAACATTTGGCATGTGCAGGCATATCATCAGATCCCTCCATCGTGTGCTCATAATAGTGCTCATCCTCTTTTACTAGATGATCCATTATTTGACTGAGGTCATGTCTTACATCCGGATCTGCATTTTCATTGATTGTGAGAGCACATGAGGTATGTTGTACAAAAAGATTGAGTAATCCTATTTGAGGAAGTGGTTGAGGAAGTTGTTCCAGTATCTCCCTAGTAATCAAATGGCACCCTCTACGCTTGGCTGAAAGATAAAAAGTATTCTGCCTTATCATACGTCACAATCTATTACTTAAATATGTCTATATCCTTAAAACGAGGATTCTTCTTCACCATCAATAACATTTCAAGTAATAGGAGAACAAAAGCTATCCATGCCATCACTTGGAACTGTTCATCATACTCAGAGTATACAGCAGTTTCAATATCAGCCTTAGCGAGTTTGTCAATCTCCTTCTGCAATAGTTTCTGTGCATTATTTGTGTTATCGATACGAATATACACACCATTACCCGCAGCCGCTATCTCTTGACACATCTGCTCATTAAGTTTGGTAACAATGACGTTGCCTTCCTTGTCACGACGGAAGTCACCTGAGCGACCAGCTGGAATAGGTGTTCCTTCAAGTGAACCTACGCCCATCACATAGACTGACATACCCTTCTCGGCGGCTGCCTTGGCGGCCTCTACTGCCCCACCCTCGTGGTTTTCACCATCAGTGATGATGATAACGGCCTTTCCTACTCCTTCGCGCGGTGTAAAGCTACGAGTAGCCATGTCAATAGCTGCTTTGATATTGGTACCCTGCCGTGTGATGAGTCCGGGGTTGATAGACTCGAGGAACATCTTGGCAGAAATAAAATCACTTGTAATGGGCAACTGTATAAAAGCATCACCAGCAAAAACGATAAGGCCCACCTTGTCGTCTTCAAAACTATCAACAAGTTTGGAAATGATATTCTTGGATTTTTCCAAACGATTGGGTGCTACATCCTCAGCAAGCATTGAGTTAGAGATATCAAGGGCGATGACGGTCTCGATACCGTGACGCTTGACGGTCTCTACCTTCGAACCAAACTGTGGGCGAGCGATAAGCAGCACCATAAAGCACAAGGCTACGAAGGTAATCCAAAACTTTATCTGTGGACGATGCTTTGATACCTCGGGCATGAGGGATGTAAGCAGTTCGGGATCACCATACTTGCGCAAAGCACTCTTACGGCGATGGTTTGTATAGAAGTATATACCTACGACAAGCAGCAATAGGATATATAGGAACAGAGCATTGGGGTTTGCAAACTTAAACACGATATATTAATTTACAAATTTACTATTTAGTCGCTTTCAAAAGACTATTATTTACGGGATACGACGCAACACCGTGAGGCGTAGCAACACTTCGAGGAGTAGACAAATAAGTGCCCAAATAGCGAAGGACATGTATTCTTCGGACTTACGGCTGAAATCCTTGACATTTAGTTTCGTACGCTCGAGTTTGTCAATCTCTTCGTATACCTCCTTGAGCTTCGAGTTACTAGTAGCACGATAATATTGTCCGTCGGCAGTCAGAGCAATCTGCTGCAAGGTGTTTTCATCAATTTCCACAGGCATCTGCACATATTGCACACCACCTAGTGTAGGATATGGATAGGGTGCAGTACCATTACTACCCACACCGATAGTGTATACACGCACACCATAGGTTTTAGCAATCTCTGCGGCCGTGAGGGGTGAAATGTCTCCACGATTGTTCGAACCATCTGTAAGCAGGATTACTACCTTTGACTTAGCCTTGCTCTCTTTAAGACGACTCACTGCATTGGCAATACCCAGACCGATGGCCGTACCATCTTCAATGATTCCATTCATAGCCATGCTGCAATCTACGCTATTAAAGAGATTAAGCAACACGGCATGGTCGATGGTTAAGGGCGATTGGGTAAAGCTCTGACCAGCAAAGACTGTGAGACCGATGTTGTCATTGGGACGTCCATTGATAAAGTCTGCAGCCACCTGCTTAGCAGCCTCAATACGGTTAGGCTTAAGGTCTTCAGCAAGCATACTGGTCGATACGTCAACAGCAAGCATGATATCGATACCCTCAACTTCGCTGCTCTGCCAATGGTCAGTAGATTGGGGACGTGCCAGTACCACGATGAGCAACGCCAATGCGATCATGCGCAGCACAAAGGGAACGTGACGCAGATACACCTTATAGCTCTTAGGCATACCAACATACATTCGAGTGCTCGACACACGAATAGAAGGTTCACTCCGACGCCCACGTAGGATATACCATATTATATAAGGTATAAGCAGAAGCAGCAAAAGAAAATATGCAGGATTGGCAAATGTCATGATTGGAATTCTGAATTCTTAATTGTGAGTTTGTTTTCTTCTTTTTTTCGTTAAAAGAACAAATGAATGATACGGCTCAATACCACATACAATGCTGCTACACCGCATAGGCCAAGTAGGATGATTCCACCATGTAGCAATGCACGTTCTTGTTTTGAGCGCCCCTTCTTCACTACAATCTCTTGAGTTACAGGAGTTGCAGGTGTCGTATCCTCAATCTTTGTTTTATTTACAAAGTCGATAGCCGTTATGAGATTCATATCGTTCTCATTGATGAGTGGCTTGTATTTGGCAAACTTCACGAGGTCCGACATGGTGAAGAGAGTACGCAACTCACCAATCCACTCCTTGTCGGGCTGTTCGTTGAGCTGAGTGATAATCTCATCAGAAGTCATCTCCATGGCATTAAATCCAAATCGCTCTTCCATATACACACGCAGTGTATCTGTTAGTTCGGTGTAATATTGTTTCACATCGTCGCGTTGCCAGCTCTTCTCTTCCTTGATACGGTTCATCTCCTTCAGTGCCACTTGGTGTGCAGGCAACTTTGGAGCAATTGTCACGCGCTTAAGAATTGGTTTCTCGTCAATCGCACGCATTGTAAGGTAAACGATAAACGCAGTGCACAAAGCCAATAATCCAAGCGCAAGTAAAATCATCCCGAAATCAGCAATCGTTAATTTTACTTTTACGATGTCTTTGATGGGGAATATCGCTTCTACATTTGTTGTGTCAATCGGAAAATGATACACATTTAGAGCTAGATGATTAGAACTATAGCTCTGACTGTCTATCAAAACCTCAAAGGGAGGGATATAATAGAAAGCCGAATCGAACGATGTGATGGTATATTCTTGGCTGACGAGCATCTGCTGCTTTTTGTTCAGATACTGTGTATCAGCCTTTACCTCCCCTACAATCTCAATGCCAGGCATCAGCACACCTTCATATGCAGGCATCACCAACTTGCTATTGGCCGAACAACTCACCTCAAGTTTTACCTTGGTCTGTTCACCAATGTAAAGTTGTAGCGAGTCGATGCTTGCATTGATGGTCACCTGAGCCATAGCTTGGGGAGCTAGGCAAAGTGTAATCAATACCACACCTATGTATTTAATCAAAAACTTCTTCATTCTTAATTTCTTTTAGCAAAAAGATTCATCAGCGACTTCACATAGTCCTGATCTGTACGCACAGAGATAGAGTCTACGCCCGATTTAGAGAATACATCGTGTAGCAATTGCTGATGCTCTACCCACCATTTGTGGTGCAAAGCACGCACCTTACGCGACGAGGTGTCGATATACATATCTTTACCGCTTTCGGCATCCACCATTTTCATCAAACCCACATCGGGCAGCTCCTCCACACGCTTGTCATAAACCTGAATGGCCACCACATCGTGCTTGCGATTGGCAATGGTGAGAGCGCTCTTGAAATCGCGCTCATCGATAAAGTCGCTCAACAGGAAGGTCGTGCAACGTTTTTTGATAGCGTTGGTCAAGTACTGCAAGGGTACGGTAAGATCGGTATTGCGACTTTCAGGTTCAAATCCTAACAATTCGCGTATAATATATAGGATGTGCTTGCGTCCCTTCTGCGGGGGGATAAACTTCTCTATACGGTCGGTAAAGAAGATAGCACCAATCTTGTCGTTGTTCTGTATAGCAGCAAAGGCCAATGTGGCAGCAATCTCGGCCACCATATCCTTCTTATACATGCCCGATGTACCGAAGTCGAGACTCGACGACATATCTACGAGCAGCATCACGGTGAGTTCTCGTTCCTCCTCAAACACCTTCACATAGGGTTTGTTGAAGCGTGCCGTCACGTTCCAGTCAATATCGCGAACATCGTCACCATACTGGTACTCACGCACTTCAGAGAAGGCCATACCCCTACCCTTAAACGCAGAATGATATTGTCCAGCAAAGATATTGCTCGACAAGCCTCGCGTCTTAATTTCAATCTTGCGTACCTTCTTGATTAGTTCGTTTGCTTCCATCAAAATACTTTGATTTACTATTTGACAATTTACAATTTACTATTGATGTACTATTTTATAATTTTACAATTTCACCATCGCGAAGTATGTGTAAATTGTTCAATCATCCCATTGTACAATAAATGGTAAATTGTAAATCCGTAAATTGTAAATATTAAGGAACCTCTACCTTATTCAGAATCTTGCTGATAATCTCTTCAGCAGTAAGGTTGCTTGCCTCTGCCTCGTATGAGAGACCGATACGGTGGCGCAATACATCGTGAGCCACAGCACGCACATCTTCGGGCACTACATACCCACGACGTTTGAGGAAAGCATATGAGCGGGCAGCAAGGGCCAAACTGATTGAAGCACGAGGTGAACCACCGAACGAAATCATCTCTTTCAGTTCCTTCAAGCCATACTTCTCTGGATAGCGTGTAGCAAATACGATATCAGCGATGTAACGTTCAATCTTCTCATCGATATATACCTCCTTCACCACCTCGCGAGCCTTGATAATCTCTTCAGCTTTCATGATGGGACGCACTTCGTATTTCTCACCATTGATATTCTGGCGTATGATGCGCATCTCCTCCTCCAACTTAGGATAATCGATAACCACCTTCAGCATGAAACGGTCTACCTGTGCCTCGGGCAGAGGATAGGTACCCTCCTGTTCGATGGGGTTTTGTGTTGCCAATACGAGGAAAGGTTCGGGCAAGTGGAATGTATCCTTGCTCAATGTTACCTGACGCTCCTGCATGGCCTCGAGCAATGCACTCTGCACCTTTGCCGGAGCGCGGTTGATCTCATCGGCCAATACGAAGTTGGCGAAGATAGGGCCCTTCTTGGCGATGAATGTCTCGTCCTTCTGACTATAGATCATGGTACCTACCACGTCAGCAGGCAGCAAGTCGGGAGTAAACTGTATGCGGCTATATTTTGCATCGATGAGCGAAGCCAATGTTTTGATGGCTAATGTCTTTGCCAAACCAGGTACACCCTCGAGCAATACGTGACCATCAGCCAGCAAGCCAATGAGGAGTGATTCTACCAAATGTTTCTGACCAACGATTACTTGGTCCATACCAGCCATCAGGTTGGTAACGAAGGCACTCTGCCTTTCAATCTTCTCATTCAATTCGCGGATATCAATTGTTCCTGCCATATAGTTGAGTATTTAAGTTACTAACTTTTTGAATCTACAAAATTATGTTTGCAAAGTTAACAATTTATCATCAATTCACAATCTACAATCCACAAATAAGCCTACATTTAAGATTATTTTAAGAATTACTATCCTTTCTCAAACAAAGGGGATAGTTACAATATATAACAACAAAAACATAGCCAACCTTCGTTTGAAAGTTGGCTATGCAAATAATAGAATATATTCCTAAGTGCAATTACTTGAACTCGTCCCAGCTCTTGATGGGGATGTCGCCTGCGGTGAGACCGCAGAAGGCATTGATGAACGCTTCGGCAAGGCGGGCGTTGGTGAGCAAGGGGATATTGAGGTCAACAGCGGCACGGCGGATCTTGTAACCGTTAGAGAGCTCACCGGTGGTGAGGTTCTTGGGCAAGTTCACTACCATGTCGATCTCCTTGCGGTGGAGCATGTCGAGAGCCTGAGGCTGCATGCCCTCTTCGCTGGGCCAGTATACGAGAGTGTTCTCTACGCCATTCTCGGTGAGGTAGCGTGAGGTACCACCGGTAGCGAAGAGCTTGTAACCCTTGCTTTGGAGCAACTTAGCAGCATCGAGCATAGCGGCCTTCTGCTTAGCAGAACCAGTAGAGAGAAGGATGTTCTTCTCGGGGATACGCTGACCTACTGAGAGCATTGACTCGAGCACAGCTACTGAGGTGTCGTCACCGATACAGCCTACCTCACCGGTTGAAGCCATGTCAACACCGAGTACGGGGTCAGCCTTCTGCAAGCGGTTGAATGAGAACTGTGATGCTTTGATACCTACGTAGTCGAGGTCGAAGAGGTTCTTCGCGGGCTTCTCCACGGGCAAGCCAAGCATGATCTTGGTAGCGAGCTCGATGAAGTTGATCTTGAGCACCTTGCTCACGAAGGGGAACGAGCGTGAAGCACGGAGGTTACACTCGATTACCTTGATATCGTTGTCGCGAGCGAGGAACTGGATATTGAAAGGACCTGAGATGTTGAGTTCCTTGGCAATCTTGCGGCTGATGCGCTTGATGCGACGCATGGTCTCTACATAGAGCTTCTGCGGGGGGAACTGGATGGTAGCGTCACCAGAGTGTACACCAGCAAACTCGATGTGCTCGCTGATAGCGTAGGCGATGATCTCACCATCCTTAGCTACAGCATCCATCTCTACCTCCTTAGCGTTCTCGATGAAGCGGCTCACCACTACGGGGTGCTTCTTCGATACGTTAGCAGCGAGGTTGAGGAAGCGCTCGAGCTCCTCCTGGTTAGAACATACGTTCATGGCAGCACCAGAGAGCACATATGAGGGACGCACGAGTACGGGGAAGCCTACCTTGTCGATGAACGCGTTGATGTCGTCCATAGAGGTGAGGGCGTTCCACTCGGGCTGGTCAACGCCGATGCGGTCGAGCATAGCAGAGAACTTATCGCGGTCCTCAGCATTATCGATATACTTAGCCTGTGTGCCGAGGAGGCGTACGCCCATGCGGTCGAGGCTCATTGCGAGGTTGTTAGGAATCTGTCCACCGGTTGATACGATGACACCCATGGGGCACTCGAGCTCGATGACATCCATTACACGCTCGAAGGTGAGCTCGTCG
>JAFZFZ010000089.1 GCA_017557005.1 Bacteroidaceae bacterium
CAGAAATTTGTTCCTTTGTAAGTAACATAAGTTGTAATTTTTGATTTGGACACCCAAAATTACAAACTTGTCAGGACTAGCCAAACATGGCTGGTCCTTTTTTACTACTTAAAGCAGACACACTTTTTGAAACAGTATCTTTCAGTACGGTCTCAATGGCCAAGCGACACTCCATTATTACAGGCTCAATCTTCAGTCTATTCTCCTCCGAAGTGGCATTCTTTCCCTTCTCGAACACAGAACGGAACTTGCCTGAATTAGCGTCCATCGTAGAATACGACTCCAACAGGAAATTCTCCACAACAACCTTTACTGACTCACCTTTCAATATACACTTACATGGAATGATAAGGTTCCACCATCTCCCAACAGGGTCTTTAAGCCAATTGTAAGCAAACTCAACTACAACGATATTCGCCGCCTCATTCTTGTAAGAAATGGTTGGAGTAGCATATTCCATTTCATTCAACTCGAATGCAGCCACAATCTCATCAATTGTCAACCCGTTCGACGGAAGATTGAATACCGATTTGTAGTAACTATCTACAATTTTTAATTCCTGCGCATAAGAACCTGCCGCAAATATCAATACGGCACAACAAAATAAAACCTTTTTCATATCATATATGTATTAAACATTGCAAATGTAGACAAAAAAAGTCGTAGTTCTAAACATCGACGGCGAAAAAACTTTGTATTCAATTTGTCGAAGAATCAAATTCATGGATAAAGAATATATATAGAGAGAGAAGAGTTAAAATATTTCATCAAACTTAGAGTTTCTTGCCTGCTTATTTGTATTTTTGTACCATAACATACAACTACCATGGTAAAGATGAACGAAAGTGCCGAGAGCATCGGCTTTGTAGAATGCCGCATGAAGGGTAATGAGGCGAAGTGGGTGATGCAGCTCGTACCACCTCAGGGCTACTATCAAGTGCACGAGTTTGAAAACACGGAACACTATCTGAAGACATTGGGGCAGAGTGAGGAGTGGGTGCATGCGCAGGTGGGAAGCCGAATGATGGCACTCACCTTCAATGGATGTATGATGCATGTGGACTTCGGTCAGGATGATGCATCGGAGACAGCGCAGAAACTGATTGAGTCGCTCAAGGAGGCTGCCAAGTGGTACGATGAGTTCCTAAAGAGTAAAGAATAAAAAGAACAAAGCAATGAAAACAATACATGACGAACTGGAGGAGTTGGGTACAATCATGGATGCAACAACTGAAGAGAACGATGCCCGATATCAAGAAAAGTTTCTCTACATCAAAGCGAATTATTCCACCAAAGAGGATGCCGCAGTCATAGCAGACTTTATACTCCGCCGCAACGATGCGTTGGGTGAGAAGGTAGAGGAATTCAAGAAACAACTAGATATGCTTGAGCAATAAAGTTGCGTGGATTATCCCACAAAAAAGTGATGTTTGCAGATAATAAGCCGCAAACATTTGCACATGAGTAGAGTGTCAGCCTTTTTTGTTGGTGCCCAACTCGAGAATCAATTCATCCACCAAATATTCATCGCTCATGCAGTGCATGTCGGCAACGCCCTCGCTGATGAGTTCGAAAGTCTTGGAATCGTAGAATAAACCTAATGCCTCTTCGTATGAGCGGCCTGTTTTCTCGGCAAACATCTGCACTATGCGGGCATATTTACGCTGAAGTATAATCTTATTGGCTACCATAGGTCAGAGTTTGATGTATGATATAGCCGTATCATGCTAACGCTCCTTTCTTCTTCATGTAAGCGATCAGGTCTTCTACGATGTACTCTTTGGAAAATGAGTGTAATACATCATAGCACGGCACGATGTAGTCTGATATGATGCCTGTGCTCTGCAATTTGTGATACACGTCGCGAGCGTTCATCTTCAAGTGATCGGCAACGCTTCCGACGCAGAAGATGGTAAAGTTCAGTGTTTGCGAATTCATATCAGTAATGATTAATGGTTAGTTCATTGCAAATATAAATCTTTTATTTGGTATAACAATTGTTTGGGACGATTTATTGTAATGAACGATGTTTGTGGAGACATAAAGTAGCTATTCTGTAACGGCGGATAGGACATATCCGCCGTTACTTGAATATCTAGGTCTGTACTCTAAGATGATATACATCTACAGAAGCTCACGGCTCAAAACTCATGGCTCACGGTCATCACTCGTCTCCATACATGCGAGCGCGCATCTCTTTGATGAGGTCGCTGGTGATGTATTCGTCGTACTCCATCATCTTGTCGATGATGCCGTTGGGGGTGAGCTCGATGATGCGGTTGGCCACGGTTTGGATGAACTCGTGGTCGTGGCTGCTGAAGAGGACGTTGCCGCGGTAGAGCTTGAGGTTGTTGTTGAACGCCTGGATGCTCTCGAGGTCGAGGTGGTTGGTGGGGGTGTCGAGGATGAGGCAGTTGGCATTCTTAAGCTGCATGCGGGCAATCATACAACGCATCTTCTCACCACCGGAGAGGACGTTGGCTTTCTTGAGTACCTCCTCGCCACTGAAGAGCATGCGGCCGAGGAAGCTCTTGAAGTATACTTCGTTGCCTTCGCCATACTGGCTGAGCCAGTCGACGAGGTTGAGGTCGGTATCGAAGAACTCGGTGTTGTCGAGCGGCAGATAGGCGGTGGTGATAGTCACGCCCCAATCGAAGCTACCGGCATGGGGCTGGCGGTGGCCATTGATGATCTCGAAGAGGGCGGTCATGGCGCGGGGGTCGCGGCTGAGGAAGACGATCTTGTCGCCCTTCTCGACGTTGAAGTTCACACCGCTGAAGAGCACGGTGCCATCCTCCATCTCGGCACGCAGGTCGTTGACGGCCAGGATCTGATTGCCGGGCTCGCGCTCGGGAGTGAAGATGATGCCGGGGTACTTGCGTGATGAGGGCTGGATGTCTTCGACGTTGAGCTTCTCGAGCATCTTCTTACGGCTGGTGGTCTGCTTGCTCTTGGCCACATTGGCGCTGAAGCGACGGATAAACTCCTCGAGCTCCTTGCGCTTCTCCTCGGCCTTGGTCTTCTGATTCTGTGCCTGGCGGAGGGCGAGCTGTGAGCTCTCGTACCAGAAGCTGTAGTTACCGGCAAAGATGTTGACCTTGCCGAAGTCGATGTCTACGGTGTGGGTGCACACAGAGTCGAGGAAGTGACGGTCGTGGCTCACCACGAGGACGGTGTGCTCGAAGTTGCTCAGGTACTCCTCGAGCCAGGTGACGGTCTCCATGTCGAGGTCGTTGGTGGGCTCGTCGAGGAGGAGGTTGTCGGGGTTACCGAAGAGGGCTTGGGCCAGCATGACGCGCACCTTCTCCTTACCGCTGAGCTCGCTCATGAGGAGGTAGTGCTTGTCTTCCTTGATGCCGAGTCCGCTGAGCAGGGCGGCGGCATCGCTCTCGGCATTCCAGCCTTCGAGCTCGGCAAAGCGCTCCTCGAGCTCGGCTACCTTGAGGCCATCCTCGTCACTGAAATCAGCTTTAGCGTAGAGTGCATCGCGCTGGTTCATGATGTCCCAAAGCACGGAGTGACCCATCAGCACGGTGTTGAGCACGGTGTATTGGTCCCACTTGAAGTGGTCCTGGCTGAGCACGGAGAGGCGCTCGTCGGGGCCAAGGGTCACACTGCCCTTGGTGGGCTCCAACTCGCCACTGATGGCGCGCAGGAAGGTGGACTTACCTGCTCCGTTGGCTCCAATGACTCCGTAGATATTTCCGTTAGTGAACTTTAGGTTGACGTCTTTGTACAATACTCGTTTTCCAAACTGAATCGCTAAATCTGAAACTGTAATCATATTGCTATATCTTTTGTTTTGTTGGTTTGTTCTTTTAGTAGTTAAATGTACTTAAAGGGAGATAGCACTCCGCTTTGCTTCGTTTTTGGGGAGTTAAATGCCAATAGTTTTGTTTAGTAGTTAAATGTACTTAAAGGGAGATAGCACTCCGCTTTGCTTCGTTTTTGGGAGTTAAATGCCAATAGTTTAGTACACCGCGAACAAACATTTGGCCTTTATCTCCATTTATCTCCATTTTACTTCATTTATCTCCTCAAATCATTTGGCCTTTATCTCCATTTAACTCCATTTATCTCCTTAAATTATCTCCATTTATCTCCTTAAAACTATTGGCCTTTATCTCCATTTATCTCCATTTAACTCCATTTATCTCCTTAAATTATCTCCATTTATCTTCTCAAAATCATTTTCTTTCACTCAATAAATCAGCAGGCCTACCAGCGCTCCTATACCCAACACGGAGAAGGGTCCCAGCTTCTTGAGGTAGAGGGCGATGAAGGCGGCGATGCAGATGACAAAGCTCTTCCAGTCGATGAAGTTCTCGGGGGTGGCGAGGCCGAGGGCGGCTGTACCGATGAGGCCCAGCACGGCGGGGCGAAGGCCCGACATCACGCCACGGAAGATGGGGTGCTCCTTCCAGCGGCTATATACCTTGGCGAGGAGTAGCACGATGATGAACGAGGGGAGCACCACGGCAAAGGTGGCGGTGAACGAGCCGAGGATGCTCATGAGCTCTGATGCACCGGACGCGGACAATACCTCGTAGCCGACATAGGTGGCCGAGTTGATGCCTATAGGGCCGGGGGTCATCTGCGAGATGGCCACGATGTCGGTGAAGGTGGTGTCGTCAATCCATCCGTGGATGGTGACTACCTGGTTCTGAATGAGCGATAGCATGGCATAGCCTCCACCGATGGTGAACATGCCTATGAGGAAGAAGGTGAGAAACAGTTCGACGTAGATCATGAAATGATTTATGATTTATGATCTATGATTTTTTAGGAGTTAAATGTACTTAAAGGGAGATAAGGGGAGTTTCTTTAGGAGATAAGAGGAGTTTCTTTAGGAGATAAAGGGAGATATCGCTTTGCTCTTGGGAGTTAAATGCCAATAGTTTAGTACACCGCGTACATGTCATTTGGCCTTTATCTCCATTTATCTCCATTTTACTTCTCATCTCCTTAAAACTATTGGCCTTTATCTCCATTTATCTCCATTTAACTCCATTTATCTCCTTAAAACATTTGGCCTTTATCTCCATTTATCTCCATTTAACTTCCTTTATCTCCTTATCTCCTATTTTTCAATTTCCTTTGTTCCTATACCAACTGATGAAGGCGGCAACGGCGATGACGCAGATCAGGATGTATATGGGCGATACGCTGAGGAGGCACACGAGAACCATGGATGATATCCATACCAGCCATGACCACCAGCGCATCTTGGTGGCTTTGAGCATGTCGATCATGGGAACGCCAATGAGTGCTACCACGACGGGACGGATGCCCTTGAAGGCCTTGATGACGTAGGGGTTGTCCTTGAAGCTGGTGAAGAAGATGGCCACCAACAGGATGATGAGGAACGGGGGCAGACAACTGGCGATGGTGGCTACCACGCTGCCCTTGGTGCCACGTAGCCTATGGCCGGTGAGGATGGAGATGTTGACGGCAAAGAGTCCGGGGGCTGTCTGCGCCAGGGTGATGATGTCGACAAAGTCTTCATCGTTCAGCCACTTGCGCTGGACGAGCTCGCTCTTTATGGCCGCTATCATGGGGATGCCGCCACCAATGGTGAAGGCGCCAATCTTTGCGAATACAAGAAATATCTGCCAGAGACTTATCATGGGTGATTTGCTATTTTTGTGCAAAGATACTAAAAAGATTGCGATGGGGGAGGGGAATGCTTTAAAAAAGAAACGGTCGTCATCACGACGACCAACTTCCCAACTTTAAAAATCTAATACCATGAAAAACACAGTGCAAAGGTATAGGGTTGTGGGCTTATGTGCAAGAAATAATTGTTAAAAAGTGTGTTTAGCACACTAAAAATGCAACTTTCTCAGCATGAGCCTCCTTGGAGGGGTGAAATTGTAATTTAAAACATGCATTTTTGGTTGTTTCGTGCAAAAAACGAATGTGATATGGGCCGAATGTGAAAATTGATTGCTATCTTTGCGGATATCTGCATTAGAATGTAAAAAACATAGAATATATATGAACGAAAGTTATCGTGAAGAGATAAAGCGTGCGTGCGACGTGCTCTACAAGGGAGGCGTGATATTGTATCCTACCGACACGGTATGGGGCATCGGATGCGACGCTACCAATGAGGAGGCGGTGCGACGTGTGTATGAGATAAAGCGCCGGGTGGATAGCAAGGCGATGCTGGTGCTGGTGGATAGCGATGTGAAGGTGGACTTCTACGTACGTGAGGTGTCGCCCGTAGCATGGGACCTCATCGAGCTGAGCGAAAAGCCGCTCACCATCATCTACGAGGGGGCTCGCAACCTGGCACCCAACCTGCTGGCCGAGGATGGTAGCGTGGGCATACGTGTCACCCGCGAGGAGTTCTCAAAGCAACTGTGCTTCCGATTCCGCAAGGCAATCGTGTCTACATCGGCCAATATCAGTGGTGAGCCTTCGCCCCAGTCGTTTGCCGAGATCAGCGATGAGATAAAGCAGGCGGTGGACTACATCGTGGGGGTGCGTCAGGATGAGCCCGCAGGGGCTGCACCATCGAGCATCATCAAGCTGGGTGCACATGGTGAGGTGAAGGTGATACGAAAATGAGGCAACCAATGAACACAAATAACGCAACACTACATACGGACATGGCTGGCGTGAAGGCTCCGTGGATTGTACGCTTCACCCAGTGGCGCGAGCAACATATCAGTGCCAAGAACTTTACTCTCATACTGGCGGTGCTGGTGGGCTTGTGCTCGGCATTTGCTGCGCTCACGCTGAAGACGCTCATCCATGCCATACAGCATTTCCTGACTGAGAACTTCCACATCAACGAGGCCAACTACCTCTACTTGCTATACCCGGTGGTGGGTATCTTCCTGGCGGGACTATTCATCCGCTACATCGTGCGTGACGATATCGGACACGGTGTGACGAAGATTCTCTACGCCATCTCACGCAAGCAGGCACGCATACGTCCTCACAATATGTATTCGTCGGTCATTGCCAGCTCCATCACCATCGGCTTTGGTGGCTCGGTGGGTGCCGAGGCTCCTATCGTGCTCACGGGCTCGGCCATAGGATCTAACCTGGGCAAACTCTTCCGTGTGGATGCTCGCACGATGATGCTGCTCGTGGGATGTGGTGCCGCAGGTGCCGTGGCGGGTATCTTCAAGGCGCCCATAGCCGGATTGGTGTTTACCATCGAGGTGCTGCTCATCGACCTTACGATGTCGTCGCTCATGCCTCTGCTCATCTCCAGTGTGACCGCCGCTACGGTATCGTACCTCTGCACGGGCACCGACTCGATGTTCCACTTCACCATGGCCAACTCGTTTACCATGCAACGCATCCCTTATGTGATGTTGCTGGGTATCGGTTGCGGACTGGTGTCGTTCTACTTCTCGTCTACCATGAATAAGCTCGAGGATATCTTCCGCCGTTTCAAGAATCCTTATATGAAGCTTCTCATCGGTGGCATCACCCTCAGCTCGCTCATCTTCCTGTTCCCCTCGCTCTATGGTGAGGGTTATGACACCATCGAACTCCTGCTCAATGGTAAGAACAACATGGAGTGGGGCGCTGCGATGGACAACTCGTTCTTCTACGGTCACTCGCGCATGCTGCTCGTATACCTGGCCTTGGTGGTGCTGTTCAAGGTGTTTGCCACTACGGCTACCAATGGTGGCGGTGGTTGTGGCGGTATCTTCGCTCCCAGCCTCTTCTTGGGTTGTGTGACGGGATTCGTGTTCTCGCACTTCCTCAATAGCATGGGCATCAGTGTGTATCTGCCTGAGAACAACTTTGCCCTCTTTGGCATGGCGGGTCTCATGTCGGGTGTGATGCATGCTCCGCTCACGGGTATCTTCCTCATTGCCGAGCTCACGGGTGGCTACGACCTCTTCTTGCCGTTGATGATCACCTCGGTGTTCTCGTACCTCACCATCCGCATGTTCCAGTCGCATAGCATCTACTCGATGCGTCTGGCCAAGAAGGGCGAACTCCTCACGCACCATAAGGACCAGTCGATACTCACGCTCATGCGTACGGAGAATGTGATAGAGAAGGATTTCAAGCCTGCCTCGGCCGATATGGAACTCGGACAACTCACTACGGTGATCTCTGAGTCGCGCCGAAACATCTTCCCCGTGCTCAATAAGGACAATCGCCTCGTGGGCATCGTGCAACTCGATGACGTACGCCACTATATGTTCCGTAGCGAGCTCTATCGCCGCTATACGGTGGATAAGTTTATGCGCGAGCCTGCGGCTCGCATCTCCGTAGATGATGCCATGGATGTGGTGATGCGCAAGTTTGACGAGACGCGGGCATGGAACCTCCCTGTAGAGGATGAGGATGGACGCTACCTGGGCTTCGTGTCGCGATCGAAGATCTTCAATGAGTACCGACGCCTCATGCTCGACTACTCTGATGAGTAACAACGAGCTACAATGAGCAACAAGAAAAGGCTGACCCTGCGGTCAGCCTTTTCTTGTGATGGAGTCGCTTCTCGGCTTACTCCTCTATCTTCACCTTCTCGTACTTGAGCTTGCCTGTATCGCCGTCGAGGCTTACGAGGATATGTTCGTCGGGCGAGAGGGTCTCCTCGATGAGTATCTCTGATAGTTCGTCCTCGAGGTAGGTCTGCACGGCACGCTTGAGCGGACGAGCACCGTATTGGGGGTCGTAGCCCTTGCGGCTGATGTAGTCGCGTGCCTCCTCGGTGACCTTCACCCCGATGCCGATGGTGCCCAGGCGCTGAACGAGCTTGTCCACCTCAAGGTCGGCAATGGTGCGCAGGGCCTTGTCGTCCAAGGTGTCGAAGGTGACAATCTCATCGATACGGTTGAGGAACTCGGGCGAGAAGGTCTTGTTGAGTGCCTTCTGTATCACACTGCGTGAGTGCTCCTTGTCGTCAAACTCCATGTGGGTGGAGAAGCCTACGCCGCGGCCAAACTCCTTGAGTTGGCGCGAACCTACGTTTGAGGTCATGATGATCACCGTATTGCGGAAGTCGATGAGGCGTCCGTTGCCATCGGTAAGGCGTCCCTCGTCAGTGACCTGTAGTAAGAGGTTGAACACGTCGGCATGGGCCTTCTCAATCTCGTCGAGCAGGATGATAGAGTAGGGGCGACGGCGCACACGCTCGGTAAGCTGTCCGCCCTCCTCATAGCCCACATAGCCCGGAGGTGCACCTACGAGGCGCGATACGGTGTGCTTCTCCATAAACTCGCTCATGTCCATGCGGATGAGGGCATCGGTAGAGCCAAACATCTGACGGGCGAGCTCCTTGGCAAGGAGGGTCTTACCCACACCCGTCGGGCCGAGGAACATGAAGGTGCCGATGGGGCGGTTGGGGTCTTTCAATCCGAGGCGGTTGCGCTGGATAGCCTTCACCAGTTTGCTGATGGCGGTCTCCTGTGCGATGATACTTCGGTTGAGCGCCTCGCGCATACCCTTGATGCGTATGCCTTCGGATTGCACCATGCGTTGTACGGGGATGCCCGATATCATAGATACCACCTGGGCAATCTGCTCTTCGTCAACAATCTCGCGGTGCTCCTTGAGGCCTGCCTCCCAGTTGCGCTTCATCTCGGCCAACTCGTTCTCGAGGCGACGCTCCTGGTCGCGGTAGTCGGCGGCCAGCTCATAGTCCTGATTCTTTACAGCCAGGTTCTTCTGGTTGTGAGCATCGGCGATGCGTGCCTCCTGCTGCTCAATCTCCTCGGGTACCTGTATATTGGTCAAGTGTGCACGTGAGCCGGCCTCGTCCATCACGTCGATGGCCTTGTCGGGGAAGCAACGGTCGGTGATGTATCGCTCGGCGAGCTTCACGCAGGCTACGATGGCCTCGTCGGTGTAGCGCACGTTGTGGTGGTCTTCGTAGCGGTCCTTGATGTTTTGTAGTATGTGGATGGTCTCCTCTGCGTTGGGCGACTCCACTATCACCTTCTGGAAGCGGCGCTCCAGCGCACCGTCCTTCTCGATGGTCTTGCGGTACTCATCCAGTGTGGTGGCACCGATGCACTGTATCTCACCGCGAGCCAGTGCGGGCTTCAGCATGTTGGCGGCATCCATAGATCCGGCTGCCGAGCCTGCACCTACGATGGTGTGTAGCTCATCGATGAAGAGTATGATGTTGGGGTTCTTCTGTAGCTCGTTGAGGATAGAGCGTAGGCGCTCTTCAAACTGTCCGCGATACTTGGTGCCAGCCACCACGGATGCCATGTCGAGCATCACCACGCGCTTGTCGAAGAGGATGCGCGACACCTTCTTCTGTACGATGCGTAGTGCCAATCCCTCTACGATGGCCGATTTACCCACACCGGGTTCGCCAATGAGTACGGGGTTGTTCTTCTTGCGACGGCTCAGGATCTGTGCAATGCGCTCAATCTCCTTCTCGCGTCCGATGACCGGGTCGAGTTTGCCTTCGGCGGCGGCCTGTGTCATGTCGATACCGAAGTTATCAATCACGGGAGTGTCGCTCGATGACTTCTGCTGCTTGGTCGAGGTGGCAGGCCCGTGGTTGGGCTTGCTGTTCTCGGTGGGGAACTCATCGTCTTCGTCCTCCTCCATGAAATCGCCGTTGCTGAAATCTGATTTTATTGAGAGCAATTCGGCTACCTTGTCATAGCTGACATTGTTTTGTGTCAAAACGTCAGCCGCCATGTTGTGGTTCTCCTTGAGGATAGCCAGTAGCAGGTGCTCCACGTCGGCCGGACTCTTCTTGAGCATACGGGCTTCGAGCAGGCACAGACGCATGATCTTGTTGGCAATGCTATTGAGGTCTACCGAGGGCATCACCTCGTTGAATGTGTTGCTACGTTCGATGGCCTCTTCGATCTCTGCCTTCACGCCGCGCAGATTGGTGTGTAGCCTGTTGAGCAACTCCACGGCGGCATTGTTGCCGTCGCGTATCAGTGCCAGCAACAGGTGCTCCGGGCCGATGTAGTCGCAACGCATGCGGTTGGCCTCCTCTCTGCTATAGACGAGTATGTCTGATAGTTTCTGTGAATATTGTTTGTCCATAGTTTTCTCCTTTCTTGTTATCCTTTCGGGCTGCAAATATAACATTAATCTATATGCAGGCTCCTACCTATTATATATTATTATCCACAAATAACATGCCACAACACTTGGGATGTGACATGTTACTATCATCTTTGTTCGGGTATGCTCTCTCGTGCACCGTTACTTGATGGTGACATACACCACCTTTTTCTCGGCGAAGTAGGGCTCGCGGAAGTAGTCCTTGAGCGAGGTGAGCTCTACGATATGCTTGTAGGCGCGAGTCTCGTGCTGAAGCTCACCGCCCTTGAGGCAAAAGAGTCCGTTGGGGTAGCTGTTGCGCTGCTCCTTCGATATGTTCTTGCGGCATATCTTGAGCAGGTCCTCCAGCGGCATCACGGCGCGGCTCACGGCAAAGTCAAACAAGCCCTTCTCCTCCTCGCAACGACAATGGCGCAAGGTCACATTCTCCAGCCCGATGCTCTGTGCCACCTCAGTAGCTACACGGATCTTCTTGCCGATGCTGTCCACCAGGTGGAACTGCACCTCGGGGAACATGATGGCCAAGGGGATGCCGGGGAATCCGCCACCGGTACCGATGTCGAGGACGCGGCTACCCGGAGTGAAGCGTATCACCTTGGCGATGCCCAGTGAGTGCAACACATGGTGCTCGTACAGGTTCTCGATGTCTTTGCGTGAGATGACGTTGATCTTGGAGTTCCAGTCGGTGTACAGATCATACAGCTTGGCAAACTGCTCCTGCTGCTTCTCTGTGAGGTTGGGGAAATACTTCAGTATGGTTTGCATGTATCTATTCTTTTATATTTTATATCTTATATTTTCTTGCTTTTCTTGCCATCTTGTGTGCAGCCTTCTGGCGACGCTTGATAGCCTTCTTATCCTTCTCGTTCAGCACGGTAGCTATTTCGTGAGCGATGATAGCCGCGCCATCGGGGTTGGGGTGTATCTGGTCGGGCATCAAGTGTATGTAGGGGCCAAATGCCGTGTACAGGTCAATGATGGGGAGGTTCATCTCCGTGGCCACCTCTTCGATGTAGGGTATCACGTGATGCAGTGTGGTGCTATCGTTGATGCCCCAGCCCCAGCGTGTACCTGGGATAGGGTAGCACAGGTATACCTGCGGATGGCTCTCCAGCTCTTGGAAGCTGCGTATCAGCGTGCGCAGGTCGTCCTTGAACTCGGCATGATGCTTCCAGTTGTAGGGCTTCGAGTCATTGGTGCCCAGCTTGATGGTCACGATGTCGGGGTTGAAGGCCAGTGCATCGCGATAGGCCTGCTCCTTCATATAAGGATGGTCGCCCTTGTTGAGCAGGGTGCGTGCCCCCACGCCGTAGTTGCGCACATCGTATTTGTCGGCTCCCAGCAGTCGGCATAGCACAGCCGGGTAGCTATCGTTGGCGCGGTCTTTGATGCCCGATCCGTAGGTGATGCTGTTGCCTATGCAGGCAATCTTTATTTTCTGTGTCTCTTGAGCATGGCTGATGGCGATGCATAGCAACATGCAGAGTAGGGTAAGGGTACGTCTCATGTGAGTGATTCCTTTAGGGGTTCTTACATTCTATATTATAAGGTCACACCGGTCTTGAATATCGCAATCTCGCGGTAGTTCTTCTTCTCGTTGTTTACCTCTTCGCCACTGGCCACGCGGATGATGTAGTCGGTAAATCGCTCCACCACTGCGCTCATGGGCTCGTCCTCCACGATGACTCCCGCATTGAAGTCAATCCAGGTGGGCTTGTTCTGCGCCAAGGCACTGTTGGTCGATATCTTCATCGTAGGCACAAAGGTGCCGAAGGGTGTTCCGCGTCCGGTAGTGAATAGTACGATGTGGCATCCGCAGGCTGCCAATGCGGTCGATGCTACCAGGTCGTTGCCCGGTGCCGATAGCAGGCTCAATCCCTTCACCTTCAGTCGGTCGCCATAGCCCATCACGCCCGACACGTAGCTCTTGCCACACTTCTGTGTGCAGCCCAGCGCCTTCTCCTCCAGGGTCGATATGCCGCCCGCCTTGTTGCCCGGCGAGGGGTTCTCGCCCACAGGCTCGCCGTGGCTGAGGAAGTAGTCCTTGAAGTCGTTGATGAGGCTCACCGTCTGGTCAAACAGCTCGCGGCTCTCGCATCGGTTCATCAAGATGGTCTCGGCGCCAAACATCTCCGGCACTTCCGTCAGCACCGAGGTGCCGCCCTGTGCGATGAGCAGGTCTGAGAACTCGCCCAGCAAGGGGTTGGCCGTGATGCCCGAGAAGCCGTCTGAGCCACCACACTTGAGTCCCACGCGTAGCTCCGATAGCGGAATGTCGGTGCGCACATCCTTCGATGCCTCAGCATATATCTCGCGCAGCAGCTCCATGCCCTCGGCAATCTCGTCGGAGCACTGCTGTGTCACCATAAACTTGATACGGCTCGGGTCATAGTCGCCCACAAACTCGCGGAACGCATCCGGCTGGTTGTTCTCGCATCCGAGTCCCACCACCAGCACGCCACCTGCATTGGGGTGTAGCACCATGTCGCGCAGTATCTTGCGAGTGTTCTCGTGGTCGTCGCCCAGCTGCGAGCATCCATAGTTGTGAGGGTATGCCACGATGGCATCCACGCCCTTGCCGCCCGTCTCCTGTTGCAGTAGGGTAGCCAGCTGTGTAGCTACACCATTCACACATCCCACGGTAGGCACTATCCATATCTCGTTGCGTATGCCCACCTCGCCATTGGCACGTCGGTAGCCTTTGAAGGTGAGCGCCTTCTCAGCGATGTCCAGTGTCACGGGGTGCGGCTCATAGGTGTAGTCGAGCAGTCCGGCGAGGTTGGTCGCCACATGATGCTCGTTTACCCAGCTACCCTTGGCGATGGCTTTCGTAGCATGTCCGATGGGATATCCATATTTCACGATGTTCTCCCCTTCGGCAAAGTCCTTCAGGGCTATCTTGTGTCCAGCGGGTATGTCCTCCGTTACAGTGATGCACTCGCCAGCGATGGCAATCTGTTCGCCCGCCTTCAGAGCAGCGATAGCAACGGCCACATTGTCAGCCGGGTTGATACGCAGGTAGGTGGTCTTCATGTTGGTCAAATGGATGGTTTACAAAATCAGTGCACGAATTTACGGAAAGTTATGCATTGTTGAAAGTTTTTTCGTAAAAAAGTAACACTTCCGCCTTCGCCGTTTGGGGATAATTTATTAAAAATATTGTTTTATCATTCGTTTTTATTACCTTTGCGATGTTAATTGCAAAATAGGCAAATCTATAATACCGTATTATAATGGCAAAAATTGTAACTTTAGGAGAAATTATGCTCCGCCTGTCCACTCCCGGACAGACACGTTTTGTTCAGACCGACGTATTTGATGTAGTGTATGGCGGTGGCGAAGCCAACGTCGCTGTTAGCTGCGCCAACTATGGCCACGATGCCTACTTCGTAACCAAGCTCCCCAAGCACGAGATTGGTCAGTCGGCTATCAATTCATTGCGCAAGTTCGGTGTCAAGACCGACTATATAGCTCGTGGCGGCAACCGCGTAGGTATCTACTACCTTGAGACCGGTGCCTCTATGCGTCCCAGCAAGGTGATTTACGACCGCGCTGGCTCATCTATCGCCGAGGCTGATCCTCAAGACTTTGATTTCGATGCTATCATGGAGGGTGCCGACTGGTTCCACTGGAGCGGTATCACCCCCGCCATCAGCGACAAGGCTGCTGAGCTCACCCGCTTGGCTTGCGAGGCTGCTAAGCGCCACGGCGTGACAGTATCTGTAGACCTCAACTTCCGCAAGAAATTGTGGACCAAGGAGAAGGCACAGAGCATCATGCGCCCCTTGATGGAGTATGTCGATGTATGCATTGGCAACGAAGAGGATGCTGAGCTCTGCCTCGGCTTCAAGCCCGATGCTGATGTTGAGGGCGGCCACACCGATGCTGAGGGCTACAAGGGTATCTTCATGCAGATGGCTCGTGAGTTTGGCTTCAAGTACGTCATCTCTACCCTGCGTGAGAGCTACTCTGCTACCCACAATGGCTGGAAGGCTATGATTTACGATGGCAACGAGTTCTACGTATCAAAGCACTACGATATCGACCCCATCATCGACCGTGTGGGTGGTGGCGACTCCTTCTCAGGTGGTGTCATCCACGGCTTGCTCACCAAGGCTACCCAGGGCGAGGCCCTCGAGTTTGCCGTAGCAGCTTCAGCGCTCAAGCATACCATCCCTGGCGACTTCAATATGGTGTCTGTCGAGGAGGTTGAGGCACTTGCTGGTGGCGATGCCAGTGGTCGTGTGCAGAGATGAGCTTTTGGGAATTAGGAGTGGCTAGTTAGGAATTAGGAATTAGGAATTAGGAGTTAACCCTCCACACCCTACCTAAACTATAAACCTTAAACTATAAACCCTCAACTCTAAACTCTAAACTCTAAACACTAAACCCTCAAGGTTCGTGCCAGCGAGCGCATGTAAGCTAGCTTACAATGCTCAGCGAGCGCAGCCGAAGCTCAACAACGAAGTTGTTAACCCTAAACTAAAACAAAAAAAATGGCAAAATTCAATAAAATACAAGTGCTCGCAGTGATGAAGCAGACAGGCATGGTGCCTGTGTTCTATCACAGCGATGTAGAGACTGCCAAGCAGGTAGTCAAGGCTTGCTACGAGGGCGGCGTGCGTGCCTTCGAGTTTACTAACCGTGGCGACTTTGCTCACGAGGTGTTTGGCGAACTCAACAAGTGGGTGTCGCGCGAGTGCCCCGAGATGGTGATGGGCGTAGGTTCAGTTGTCGACCCCGCCACAGCAGCCCTCTATATCCAGTTGGGTGCCAACTTCATCGTAGGCCCCTTGTTCAACCCCGAAGTGGCTAAGGTGTGCAACCGTCGCCTCATCCCCTACACTCCGGGCTGCGGCTCAGTGAGCGAGATTGGCTTTGCACAAGAGTGCGGTTGCGACCTCTGCAAGGTGTTCCCCGCAGGCAACGTAGGTGGTCCCTCATTTGTAAAGAATGTAAAGGCCCCCATGCCCTGGTCAATGCTCATGGTTACCGGTGGCGTAGAGCCCACCAAGGAAAACCTCACTGCATGGATCAAGGCCGGTGTCACCTGTGTAGGTATGGGTAGCAACCTCTTCCCCAAGGAGGTAGTGGCTGCTCAGGACTGGGCATGGATCAGTGCCAAGTGTCGCGAGGCATTCAGCTACATCGAGGAGGCACGCGGATAAGCGCTTCCTACAATTGGCGACTGCCCCTCTTATCACTAAGAAGAGCAGCCTGGTAGATTGAATGATTAAGAAAAAGTTATTTATGTAAGGTAGCAGCTCTATCAGCTGTTGCTCGTACTCATAACATCGGCAGTTGGCAAATTGTTTGCTCGGCTGCCGATATTTTTTTTATAACTATGGATAATGAACAAAGAGTTGCTCGCGCTGTTGAACTCTTCAAGATGGGATACAACTGTGCGCAAGCCGTGACGGCAGCTTTTGCCGATGAGTATGGATACACCGAGGAGCAGGCACTCAAGATGTCGGCTTCGTTTGGTGGAGGTATTGGTCGCATGCGCGAGACCTGTGGAGCCGCATGTGGCATGTTTATCCTTGCCGGTCTCGAGACCGGTAGCGCCGATGCCGACGATCGCGAGGGCAAGGCAGCCAACTATGCCTTCGTGCAGCGCTTGGCCGATGAGTTTCGCCGCGAGAACGGTTCGCTCATTTGTGCCGAACTGCTCGGATTGCGCGAGCGTGCACCGCAACCTCCTACACCAGAGGAGCGTACGCAAACCTATTATGTGAAACGTCCATGTGTCAAAATGGTCGAAACTGCGGCACGCATCTGGGCAAAAAGAGCTGATTTGGTGCAATAAATCCGAAAAAATAGGCAAAAAAATATGTTGTATAACATAATTTTGCTAATTTTGCGACGTATTTCATATATCCGCTCACGTTTTTTGAGGAAGGATATACATGTTTAACTATTAAAGGGATTTAAAATTATGTTGACAGAGAAAGCCGGTGCAAACGCAGGACTCATTTGGAATGCTCTTGACGGTAAGGAAGGTTTGACCTTCAAGGAAATTAAGAAGGAAACTAAGCAGAAGAAGGACGATTTCCTCCTTGGCTTGGGTTGGTTGCTCCGCGAGGGCAAGGTAGCTGCCGTTGAGGTAGAAGAGGATGTAGTTTACTCTTTGAAGTAATCACATTTTTATATAATTACCTATTACATATTACCTCGGTGACGCAAGTTGCCGGGATAATGTGTTTTTATCCCTTCATCTTTTTTAAAAAGATTCATATTTTTCTCCTCCCAGCATACTAAAGGCATAATGGGTGCGTTATACATGTAAACCAACTCTTTCTTATGCCTATGAACGAAGATTTTACTCCCTCTCTTACCTCCGAATTTGCTGCGTTGGTTCGCAGATCACTGAAGCAGGACAAGCTTCGCCAGCCCAAGGCATCTACATTGAAGTTTCTGAAGGATTTTGCACAAAACTACCGTGCCAACACCCGCCTTCCCGAGGGTTTGCAGAGCTATATACTCAGTTGACCCCTCTCAGTGAGCAAATCATCCGCCTTTTGTTTGTTTTATCCGTCCTATTTGTATACTTTTGTCGTACGATAGCTCCGTGAGGCTATGGTGATTTGTTAGTTTGTTTGACAACATAAGTTATCCGTGGAGAATATGAACCCGATGATTGCCCCTTCGTTGCTCGCTGCCGATTTCTCAAATTTGGCACGCGATATAGATATGATCAACCGCAGTGAGGCCGACTGGCTTCACCTCGATGTGATGGATGGTGTGTTTGTGCCCAACATCTCCTTTGGCTTCCCCGTGCTCGAGCATGTAGCCCGCCTCTGCGAGAAGCCCCTCGACGTACACCTCATGATCGTGCAGCCCGAGAAGTTCATCCCCGAGGTCAAGGCCCTGGGCGCTATGATGATGAATGTGCACTACGAAGCCTGCCCCCACATCAGTCGTGTCATCTATCAGATTCATCAGGCAGGCATGAAGGCCGGCGTCACCCTCAACCCCGGTACCCCTGTCAACGTGCTCGTCGATATCATCCGCGATGTAGACATGGTGCTCCTCATGACCGTGAACCCCGGCTTTGGCGGACAGAAGTTCATCGAGCACTCCATCGAGAAGGTGCGTGAGCTGCGCCGCCTCATCGATAGCACCGGGTCGAGCGCCCTCATCGAGGTCGATGGAGGTGTCAATATGGAGACAGGCCGTCGCCTGGTAGAGGCCGGTGCCGATGTGCTCGTAGCCGGCAGCACCGTGTTCAAGGCCCCCGACCAAGCAGGCATGGTACACGAGCTCAAGAGCCTCCAACGCTAACTCTCATTTTTTTTTCCTTATACGATAAGCCGTGGCAATAGGTGACACACCCCGTCGATACCCTATGCTACGGCTTTTGCTATGCTATGTCGCAGGCATTGTTGCCGCCCATGTGCTCTATCCCCATGTAGAGATGCTCGTCGGGTGGGGTAGCGCCGCTATGGCCGTGGCCCTCATGGTCGCGTTGGTGTCCTATGTCGCCCAGCGTGCCTGGCCCTTCGCCCTCAGCGCCGCCCTGCTCTTCGCCTCGCTGGGCCTCACCGGCTATGGCCTCCAGCGCCGCTCGCTCCACTACGAGTGGTCGCCCCGTGCCACGATGTACGAAGCCCGCGTCGTCGATGTGCCCCGCCAGCAAGGCCGCACCACCCGGTGCACCCTCCTGGTAACCCATGCCGTCACCGACTCAGCCACCCAGCATACCGTGTCGCGCCGCATCCTTGCCCACTTCGACAGTCTCGCCGCGCCCCTGCAGCCCGGCGATGTCATCTGCCTCCATGCCCCCGTGCGCCCACCTCGCGACCTCACCCCCGACGACCGCTTCGACTATGCCCGCTACCTCCTGCAGCAAGGCCTCTCCGGCACCACCTACCTCACCGCCAGCCAGTGGCACAGGGTAGGGGAGCAGTACCCCCTCACGCCACGTCAGCGCATGGCCCGCCTCCGCCACCGCCTGCAGTGTCAGCACCTCCTTCCCCTCTACCAGGGCGATGAGCTCGGCGTGCTCGCCGCCCTCACCCTGGGCGACAAGCAGTGGCTCACCCCCGAGGCCCGCGCCCACTATGCCCATGCCGGCGCCTCCCATGCCCTTGCCCTGTCGGGCCTCCACGTAGGCATCCTCTATGGCATGCTCGCCTTCGGCCTCCGCGGTCTGCGCCGTCGCCGCCTCCTCTACGCAGTGGGCCACCTCGTCACCATCACCCTCCTGTGGCTCTTTGCCCTCCTGGTAGGCATGTCCCCCTCCGTGGTGCGAGCCGTCTTCATGTGCACCCTCTACATCGTAGCCCGCTGGGTCAGCGCCGATAGCTCCTCGCTCCATGTCCTCACCTTTGCCGCCCTTGCCATGCTCCTCGTGCGTCCGCTCTACCTCTTCGATGTAGGCTTCCAGCTCTCCTACATGGCCATGGCCGCCATCCTCACCGTGGGGCCCAGCGTCGAGCAGCTCTCCACCCGCTACCACCTCCCCTGGCTCATCCGCTATCCCCTCAGCATCGTGGCCCTCTCCGTGGTGGCTCAGCTCGGCACCTTCCCCCTCACGCTCCACTACTTTGGCACCTTCCCGCTCTACTTCCTCATCACCAATCTGCTTGTCATCCCCGCCCTCACCCTGCTGCTCCCCCTTATGATGGTGTGGTGGGGCCTGGCCCTGCTCCATATCCCCCTCGCGGTGCCCTGCGCCTCGCTCGTCAGCTGGCTCACCCACGCCCTCAACGCCAGCCTCGCCCGCATCGGTTCGTGGCCCCACGCCGTGCTCCACGTGTCGTCGTTCACCCTTCCCGCCGTCATCTGCACCTACCTCCTCATTCTCTTCCTTGCCCTCGCCCTCATCCAGCGCCGTCCCCGCGCCTTCGTATGGGCGCTGCTGGCGCTTCTTTGTTTAATGATTTTTGTTTAATGTTTAATGTTTAATGATTAATGATTAATGATTAAGGTCGTTAAGGTCGTTAAGGTCGTTAAAGCCCTTAAGGCCCTTAATCTCCCTTAATCCCCTTTAATCCCCCTTAATCCCTAAACCATCGTTCATAAATCCTAAATCATAAATCAAAATTCATTATTTATTCGTATCTTCGCGTTAAATTAGCATAACTATGATTAAGAACATCTTTTCCGACACCGATATAGAGCGCCTCAGAGGCGTGATTGCCGACAACAGTTTCTTCGTGCTCACCTGCCACACCGGCCCCGACGGCGATGCCCTTGGCTCCACCCTCGGCCTGGCCCAATACCTGCGCTCGCTCGGCAAGGAGGCCCTCGTGCTGGTGCCCGATGCCTTCCCCGACTTCCTTGCCTGGATGCCCGGAGCACAAGACATACTGCGCTACGATAAGTATCCTGACAAGGCCCAGCTCATGCTTGCCACGGCCGATGTCATCCTCGCCCTCGACTACAACGGACTGGGCCGCGTAGGCGATATGGCTCCCGCCATCGAGAAGTCTAAGGCCACCAAGGTCCTCATCGACCATCACCTGCAGCCCGAAGCCTTCTGCCACCTACAGTTCTCCAATCCCCATCTATCGTCAACCTGCGAGGTCGTGTTTCGCCTCATCTACGCCCTGGGCCACTACGATCAGCTCGACAAGGCAGCGTGCGAATGCCTCTACACCGGCCTCATGACCGACACCGGCAACTTCTCCTACGGACCTTGCGGACAAGATGTATACATGATCATCAGCCTCCTCATGCAGAAGGAGATCAACAAGGAGCGTATATATAATAAGGTGTTCAACAACTACTCCGAAGGCCGCCTGCGCCTCATGGGCTACGTGCTGTATGAGAAGATGCGCGTGTTCCCCGAGCAGCATGCCGCCCTCATCACCCTCAGCCGCGAGGAGATGAGCCGCTTCAACTTCGTCAAGGGCGACACCGAGGGCCTCGTCAACATCCCCCTGCAGATGAAGGGCATCTACTTCTCGGCCTTCCTGCGCGAAGACACCGAGAAAGACCTCATCCGCGTGTCGCTCCGCTCGCAGGGCACCTTCCCTTGCAACAAGTTCTCGGCCCAGTACTTCAACGGTGGCGGCCATCTCAATGCCTCTGGCGGACAGCATCATGGCACCTTGGATGAGGCCATCGCCCTGTTTGAGCAAGCCATCACCGAGTTTCCCATGCCCTAAATGATAATAATTGCAAAAAAAAGCCACTAAATAGCACTTATCGACGTGCTTTTTATTACTTTTGTAGCAAAATTGAGCAGAATAGATGAAGAAATCATATTTTATAGCATTGTTGGCCCTGGTGAGCATCGCCTTCACCGCGTGTGAAGACTATGAGACCTATGCCGAGCAGAAGGAGAAGGAGCGTGCCCATATCAACCAGTTCATTGCCGAGCAAGGCATCACCGTCATCGATATGGAGACCTTCATAGCCAACGATAGCACCACCGACGTCAGCAAGAACGAGTACGTACTCTTCGAGGACAAGGGCGTGTACATGCAGATTGTGCGCAAGGGCGTAGGCGAGCCCATGGCTCCTGGCGACCGCGAGGAGGTGCTCAGCCGCTACCTCGAGTACAACATTGCCGATGGCGACACCATCTCGGGCAACCTCTATGCCGCCAGCCCCGATAAGTTCACCTGTGAGCGCAAGGGCGACACCTTCTCGGCCTCGTTCACCCAAGGCTACATGTACGGCATCTACGGCAGCGCCGTGCCCAGCGGTTGGCTGGTGCCCCTGAGCTACGTATCGCTCAGCCGCATCCCCGATGCCGACGGCTTCCAAGGCTCCAAGGTCAAGCTCATCGTGCCCCACGGCCAAGGCACCTCCAATGCAGCGCAGTACGTGTATCCCACCTACTACGAGATTACCTATATGAAAAAACCATAATCACTAACTTATATACCGGAAAAGACTATGACACTTATCAAATCCATTTCAGGTATCCGCGGCACCATCGGTGGCGTGGCTGGCGAGGGACTCAATCCGCTCGACATCACTAAGTTTGTAGCTGCATACGCTACACTCATCCGTAAAACAACCACCGTACAGACCAACACCATCGTGGTAGGTCGCGACGCACGTATCTCAGGTGAGATGGTACGCAGCTGCGTGTGTGGTACCCTTATGGGCATGGGCTTCGATGTTATCGACATAGGCCTTGCCTCTACCCCCACCACCGAGCTTGCTGTTACCATGTCTGGCTCATGCGGTGGTATCATCCTTACTGCAAGTCACAATCCCCGTCAGTGGAACGCCCTCAAGCTCCTCAACGAGAAGGGCGAGTTCCTCAACGCTGCTGAGGGAGCCGAAGTGCTCGCTCTCGCTGCTGCCGAGGCTTTTGAGTTTGCCGATATCGACCACATCGGTCACTACATCAAGGACGAGTCATACGACCAGAAGCACATCGATAGCGTGCTCGCCCTCGAGCTCGTCGACGTTGAGGCCATCCGCAAGGCAGGCTTCAAGGTAGCCATCGACTGCGTCAACTCAGTAGGTGGTGTCGTACTTCCCAAGTTGCTCCGCCAGCTCGGCGTAGAGACCATCGAGGAACTCTACTGCGACCCCACAGGCGACTTCCAGCACAACCCCGAGCCCCTGGCACAGAACCTCACCGATATCATGGGTCTCATGAAGAAGGCCGATCTCGACGTAGCCTTCGTTGTTGACCCCGACGTAGACCGTCTGGCTATCATCGATGAGAATGGCGACATGTATGGCGAGGAGTACACCCTCGTGACCGTTGCCGACTACATCCTGCAGCACACCCCCGGCAACACCGTATCAAACCTCAGCTCTACCCGTGCTCTGCGCGACGTGACCCGCAAGTATGGTCTCGAGTACAACGCATCGGCCGTAGGTGAGGTCAACGTAGTCACCAAGATGAAGGAGACAGGCGCTGTTATCGGTGGCGAGGGCAACGGTGGCGTCATCTATCCCGCCAGCCACTACGGCCGCGATGCCCTCGTAGGTATCGCCCTCTTCCTCACCTACCTTGCTAAGAAGCAGATGAGCGTGAGCGAGCTCCGCAAGACCTACCCCGCCTACTACATGGGCAAGAACCGCATCGACCTCACCCCCGATGTAGATGTTGACGCTATCCTCGCCAAGGTAAAGGAGATCTATGCCAACGAAGAGGTTAACGACATCGACGGTGTTAAGATCGACTTCCCCGACAAGTGGGTACACCTTCGCAAGAGCAACACCGAGCCCATCATCCGCGTCTACTCAGAGGCAGGTTCGCCCGAGGAGGCCGATGCTATTGGCGAAGCCGTGATGAAGGTAGTATACGACCTGAGCAAGAAGTAATACCCCTATCGTGTTACAGCTATGCTCATCACCTTTATCATCATCAGCACCCTCATAGGGCTCTTCGTGAAAAAGAAGAAGACCAGAGCGTAGCTGCCAGATACCAACGGATCCCCCAAACGCTAACGTCGATGCCTCACTCACCCGAGTAGTATCACGTTAGCGTTTTTACTTAGGAGCCCCACTAACTCCGCCATCGCAGAATACACAAAGGTCGTTAAAGTCGTTAAGGTCCTTAATGCCCTTAATGCCCTTACCGCGTCGGCGTTTTCGTTTTCGTTTTCGTCATCAAAAATAAATCATGGCAAAAATCCAAAAGACCAATGCAGCCCGCCTGCTCGACCAGGCCAAGATACCCTACGAGCTCATCCCCTACGAGGTAGATGAGAGCGACCTCTCGGCGCCCCACGTTGCCCAGTCGTTGGGCGAAGACATCGCCCAGGTGTTCAAGACCCTCGTCCTGCAGGGCGACCGCTCCGGCTACTTCGTGTGCGTCATCCCCGGTGATGCCACTGTCGACCTCAAGCTCGCCGCCAAGGTATCGGGCAACAAGAAGTGCGAGATGATCCCCATGAAGCAGCTCCTGCCCCTCACCGGCTACATCCGTGGCGGCTGCTCGCCCATCGGCATGAAGAAGCACTTCCCCACCTATGTGCACCACACCTGCAACCAGCACCCCTACATCTACATCAGTGCCGGCGTGCGTGGCCTCCAGGTCAAGATTGCCCCGGCCGACCTCCTGCGCATCGCCCAGGCTCAGGTCGCCGAACTTATCTAAGGGCACAGCCCTTGGCTGTTGGTTAAAGTGCCTTTGGCACGGTTAAAGCTGCTTTGCAGCGGTTAAAGAAGCTTCGCTTCGGTTAAAGTGCTGCGCACGGTTAAAGAAGCTGCGCTTCGGTGAAAGTGCTTCGCACGGTTAAAGCTGCTTCGCTTCGGTTAAAGTGCTGCGCACGGTTAAAGCAGCTGCGCTGCGGTGAAAGTGCTTCGCACGGTTAAAGCTGCTTTGCAGCGGTTAAAGAAGCTTCGCTTCGGTTAAAGTGCTTCGCACGGTTAAAGCAGCTGCGCGAAATAAAAGCATTCACCCGGCAGGCCAGCAAGGGCGAAGCGCCGACGCGGTGTGAAAGCGTCGGTTAACTTGCAGTTTTCCTCCTTCGCACCTCGGCATAGATTAAGCGAGCTTATCTTTGCCCTCGGTTTGGCGTCGGTTGCGACGACGAGAGCTTTAGTTCTCCAAAGGAGTACGAAGCCAAAGGCGAAGTCAATAGATTCTGTGGATTAAAAACCAGCGTGAATGGAATTATAAATTAAATTCTGTGAGTTGCTTTTCCCCTACGGGCCAGCGACCTAAAGGTTCTGTGTTGTGTGAGATAAAAGCCTTAAAACCTCCAACTGTCCTTCCATTCCAGCACCGGCGTACCATCCTCCTCGAAGCTGATGGGCAACCAAATGTGGCGCGAGAACTTCAAGCTGCGCGGCATCCAGCGGTCCGCCATGAACACATACTCATCCGTGCCCTCCACCTTGAATATATACGTACCCTGCGTGTGGAACGACTTGTCAGCATCCTTGCCGCGGAACGGCGTCGGCAGCTGCACCCACGGTCCCCAGATCGACTCAGCGCGGAACATGCGCGCCTCGTTCGGATCCCATCCCGTGCATCCGCTCGTGATCATCCAGTACACGCCGTTGCGCTTCAAGATTGTAGGCGCCTCGTTGTGTCCGCCCGGAGCCAAGCGGATGTAGTTACCCGTATAGTCCAAGTAGTCCGGCGTCAGCTCCGCTATGTTCAGCGTCAGGTTCTCCTCCGCCGAGTGAATGTGATACGCCTTGCCGTCGTCGTCGATGAACACCGTCATGTCGCGGCTCATCTGTCCGCCCGGCAAGTCACGCTTCAGCAGCAAGCCCACGTCCACCGCCTTGCGCCACTCCGGTGTCCACCACTCCTTATATTTAGCCTCGTCCAGCGCCATTGCACGCTTGATATCCTTCTTCGTGAAGTCCATCGGCCACTTGCCCGCGTTCGGACGCAGCGAGCGGATAAATTCGAACGGACCCGTAGGCGAGTCGCTCACCGCGAAGCCCACACGTGCAGCCTCGTATCCGCGACCCTTCAGCTCCAGGTGGAACAGCATCACAAACTTCTTCGTCTCCGCGTTATACACCACCTTCGGGCGCTCCATGATGCATCCGCGCTCAATCACGTCGCCGCGCTTCTCCGACACCGGCAGCGCCACACCCTCGTTCTTCCAGTTCATCAGATCCTTCGACGAATACACGCTCACGCCCACCTCCGTGGTGAACCCACGTGCCGGGCGGTTCTCTCCATACCAGTAGTAAGTACCCTCGTGATACAGCACGTTACCCCCATGCGCATTGATATGCTCCCCCTTGTCGTCGGGCCAGATTTCGCCCGGAGTTATACACTCAAGCACCTGTGCGCCAGCACCACCTGTAGCCATGCAAAGCACGAAGGCTACCAAACACTTTAGAATTTTCATGTCTTTCATATAGGTCTATATTATCAATTCTTTACGCCACGAAGATACGAAAAAAAATGATAAAAGACAAGGGGCAAATGACCAAGTTTTCGTTTAATATGTCAAAGTGCTTCGCACGGTTAAAGCAGCTGCGCTGCGGTGAAAGCAGCTGCGCTTCGGTGAAAGCTGCGTTGCAGCGGTTAAAGAAGCTACGCTTCGGTGAAAGTGCTTCGCACGGTTAAAGCAGCTGCGCTGCGGAATACCATCCGGCTGGTCACTTATCTCGCGCAGGAGGCCGCAAAGAACGCGAAGATTCCAGTGCCGATGAGTGGAGAACGCCAACGACTCATTTATTGCTGCGCTCAAATGAGCCGATTAAGTTCGCAAAGGCTCCGCGTGCCTATGCGTTGAGACTCACGCCCAGCGTGCCTACTTCGCGGCCTTCGTCCAATTTGCGAAGCAAGAGGACGTAAACCTTCATATGAAAAACTTAGCGTCCTTTGCGTCTTTGCGCGAGAATTTCATGTGTAGTGTTTAGAGTTTAGTGTGTAGGGTTTAGTGTGCCATCCGGACGGCCAATTGTGAATTAGCTTCGCTGAGCTTCGGCTGCGCTCGCTGGGAAATCGCAAACAAGTTTGCATCTCGCTCGCTTGCACGAACCTTGTGAATTGTGAATTCGTTATCGTTAACGTTAACGTCATCGTTGCAACAAAGTTGCTCTTTCCGGACGGCCAATTATCAAATAACCAAATTGTAAATAAATCGTAAATAGTAAATTGTTAAATCGTAAATTAGATAGGATTGTGAATTCGTTATCGTTCAACATTCTTGTATAATTTACAAGAAAAGTATATATTTGCACTCATAAAAAAAAGAACCCGTTTGGAAATACTATGAAACCCATCATCAACCACTTTACCGACAACGACCTCTACTCCTTCACCTGCATGTACTACATCCTGCAGAAGTATCCGAGAGCCGAGACCGAGTACCAGTTCTTCGACCGCAATCACACCTGCTACCCTGCGGGGTTCGACCAGCTGCTGCGCGAGCAACTGAACCACCTGTCCCAAGTGGCCATCACCGATGAGGAGTGCGCCTTCATGACCCGCACCTTCCCCTTCCTTCCCTATTGGTTCATCAATGTCTTCCTGCGCGGCTACCGCTTCCACCCCAACGAGGTCACCATCACCCAGGACGAAGAGGGACACCTCGACATCCGCATCAAAGGCAAGTGGTGGAGCACCATCATGTGGGAGATGCCTATCCTCTCCATCATCTCCGAGCTCATGCACACGCTCAATGGCGATACCGATAAGTACGATGACCAAGCCGAGTATGAGAAGAGCCTCCAGAAGGGCCGCCGCATGTGGCAGGGTGGACTCACCCTCGGCGATATGGGTACCCGTCGCCGCTTCTCGTTTGCCCACCAGGAGCGCGTCCTCGATGCCCTCATCCAGTCCTACGCCGAGGTCAAAGAGCAGACTGGCGGCAAGTGCGGCCGCTTCACCGGTACCTCCAACGTCTACTTCGCCATGAAGAAAGGCATCCCCTGCCTGGGCACCATGTCGCACCAGTGCATCTCGTTCGAGGAGATCGTCAGCGGCGTGTTTGAGTGCAACTACAACGTCATGAACAAGTGGTCCGAGGTGTACGATGGCAACGTAGGAATCTTCCTCTACGACTGCTTTGGCGACCACGTCTTCTTCAGCAACCTCTCCAAGCGCATGGCCATGACCTTCAGCGGACTCCGTATCGACAGTGGAGTAGAGGAGGAGCAGGTCGACCTCATCGTCGAGAAATACAAGCAGCTCGGCATCGACCCCATGACCAAGCAAGCCGTCTTCAGCAATGGACTCAACATCGACCGTGCCCTCGAGATACACCGCTACTGCCAGGGCAAGATCACCGACAGCTTCGGTATCGGCACCCACCTCACCTGCGACATCACCGGCTGCAAGCCCATGAACATCGTCGTCAAGCTCATCCGCGGCCGCATCACCGAGTCGCGTGAGTGGCACCACTGCGTCAAGCTCTCGTGCGACAAGGGCAAGACCCTGGGCGACCCTCAGAAGTGCAACTACCTGCTCTCCGTGCTCAACCAGTGAGGCCGAGCCTTGCACGACCTTGGCTATTAGCTATTAGCTTTTGGACCTGAGACAATAAGAAGGCCGTAGGGCGCGCGCACCCTACGGCTGTTTGTACAATGCAGGTAATGTAAGCTGGCTTACAAATTGCTCAGCTAACAGCCAACAGCCCGCTTATACACCCCTTTAGCAATGCCGCTCTTCACGATGCGACCATCGGCAAGCATCTCTGCCATGTGGCGGCGAGCGGTGCTCATGCTGCAATGGCATAGTGTGGCATAGTTGCGCACGGTGATGTACTCGTGTCGGGCGAAGTAGTTGTCCAAGGCCTCGGCGAGCGCATCATCTGCAAGCGGCTGCTTCACCACACCATCCCACTCGAAGGCGAGTCCTGAGATCTGCTGTGTCAGGTTCTTCGAGGGGCGGAAAGTGATGCCCTTGGCCACGATCTCCGTGTTGCGTAGCTCCTCATCGGCACTCTTGCGCGTAGCCGTGCCCACCTCGAGCGACAGCGTGCCCAGATTACCCAGCGACACGCGATGGCCCTGCATGAGCGCATCCACTATCTCTCCCTCCAGTGCCCGCCACGCAGCTATCACATCCGTGTCGGTGAGGCTCATGGCATCGTTGATATTTTCCGCCATGTCCTTCACATCTACACGCTGGGCATTGGCCACGGTCACGCGTATGCCCCACAGCTCGCCAGTCTCTGCGCCATTGCGCAAGCAACGTCGTGTGCCACGGCACTTGATGGTCCCATGACCTGTTCTCATTCTTGTGTTTCGTTTCTTTGCCATAAATTTCTGATGATAGGTTCCTTTATCTAAAATCTTCAGTCTCTTTCCGTAAAACCAACGGCTCCTCATTCTTACTTCATCGCGATGACACCTACGCTCCATCGCGATGATTCAAATACACCACTGCGATGATTCGCACGCACCATCGCGATGACACAACCAATTGGTAATACTCTGTAAAGATAATAAAAAGTTCCATTCCGTGCAATAGCACCGCCCATTTTCTTTAGGGACAAAGACCGCATTACTTTACTCTCTCACGGAGAATATTTTGGTTGCCACAGAATGCGCAGGACTTTCGCAGACCAACGCTATTTCCGCCTTGCCGTAGGCGCGGAGGGTAGGGCGTTTCATAGAGTGAAGTGTTAAGAGTAGGGGAGAAACTTTTACCGATTTACCGATGTGTTTCCTATATGGAACATATATTAAATAATTAAATAAAAATATTTCTATTGATGTAATTATTTATTTTTTCATATATCTATCGGATATAGAAAACGAATCGGTAAATCGGTAAGAGGTTATTCGTCGGGGATGCTCTCTGTCCTAGCGGATTGATAAATCATAAGACAGATGAACAAAACAACTATCCCAACTTGGAAGACAAATACCGCAAGAATCGGCCTGCATTTCTTTACTCGATGAAACCGTTACAGATTGTAACCGGTTGAGAATGCGGTTGCCGATGGCAACGAATCATTTCATTTGCGGCTATCCATCGTCTTGTCGTAGAAGTACTCGCAAGCGATGGCGATGCCTGCCATCGCACCATCCTTTAGCTTGTCGCTGACTATCTCATTGGCAAGCAAGTGGCCGATGACTCTCAGGTTAAAGAAGTTCCAGCACAACCCCTTCTCTCTCAAGACGGATGGGTTATGAACCACCTCTACATGGTTGCGCACTAAGAAACTCCTGTAATCCTTCACTACCTGCTGATTGCAATATAGGATCATCTCCAGATTGCCCGACTGAAGGGCTGCATCAACACGCTCCAGGTGATACCGTATGCCCTTCACATAGTCCGTATCGCTGGCCAATACGTCATACGCCTCTTTTGCCAACTTAAGGCCTGCCTTGATTTCGGCCAATGGTAGTTTTCGTTCGTCGCTCATAGTCTGTTTCTGATATGATGTATCACTACAACACCGATTTCTTAAGAAAGTTTGACGAAAGTTTACAATTTCTCATTGTCCTTCACGTATGTGTACTATTGGCCGTTGTATTATTTTCACGTAATAGCGACCTTTGCATGGGCATATTATGTACAAACTAAATACCACGGAGCATTGCCGTTACAATGCACTAAAACTATGACACTACAAGATAAGGTCGGCAAAGCCATCGTACAGCTACGCAAGGGGCGCGGCATCTCTCAGGAGACCTTCGCCTTCGAGGCTGGCATAGACCGCCGCTACATGAGCGACATCGAGAATGGTAAACGCAACATCTCACTCGACATACTCGAACGCGTATGCCAACAACTCGGCATCAAAATCAGCGAGTTCTTTGGGGTGGTGGAGAAGATTAATGAATGAGAAGATGAAAAAGAAATATACATTCATAGATTTGTTTGCAGGGTGTGGAGGTTTGTCTTTAGGCTTTGAGATGGCAGGCTTTGAAAGTTTGCTAGCCATTGATAACTGGAAAGATGCCTTAATCACTTACGAGCATAATAGAAAAGGCGCTAGAACTTTGTGTGGAGACTTGTCATCACTTGATCCCAAGCAGGTTAGAGAAGACTTTGAAATTTCAGGTGTTGATGTTATTGTAGGTGGACCTCCCTGTCAAGGTTTTTCTTTAGCAGGAAAGAGGATTATCGAAGATGAACGCAATAAGCTTTATCAATCGTTTGTAGGTTTTGTTAAGGAATTTAAGCCTAAAGCTTTTGTAATGGAGAATGTCCCCAATATTCTCAGTATTGGGGATGGAGCTATCCGAGATTCGATAATACGTGACTTTGAATCTATGGGATATACCGTTAATGTAAAGGTTTTATTAGCGTCTGATTATGGGGTTCCTCAGAATAGAAGAAGAGCGTTTTTTGTTGGCCTTCTTGGAGGTTCTAGTTTTGAATTCCCAGCACATCTCAAAAGTTCTCCTGTTAGTTCTTATGAAGCATTAAGTGATTTGCCTGAAGAGAGTCTCTCTCAAGGTGCAGCGTATCCAATGGAACCTATCTCTGACTTTCAAATTTATGCAAGAGAAAGTAGTTTAGGCGTTTATAATCATGACATCACCATCCATAATGAAAAGACCAAAGAAATCATCGCAATGGTTCCTGATGGAGGTAATTATAAATGTCTTCCAATAGAACTTCAAGGTATAAGAAAGGTTCATATTGCTTGGACAAGATTGAATAGTAAGAAACCAGGATTTACTATAGATTGCGGTCATAATCATCATTTTCACTATAAATACAATAGAGTTCCCACTGCTAGAGAATCTGCACGTATCCAATCATTTCCTGATAGGTTTATTTTTATAGGTAACAAGGGCAGTCAACTTAAGCAAATTGGAAACGCGGTTCCACCATTGTTAGCCAAAGCAATTTCAGAACAACTCTTAAAATTCTTATAGTATGTACATACCAGAGCACCAATACAGATGCACTATCATCAGAGGTAAAAGCCAAACAGATATGGAAGACCTTCTTCCGTTGTATGCCAATATGGTTCACAAACTTTGCCCATGTGAGGAAGAATGTTTTAGAAATTCTTGCTTAAGGATTCTATCAAAGGCGTTGTTCAACACGGATGCATACAATACTCTTTCTAAGAGCAATCAGAAAACTGTTAAAAATCATTTCACAGAAATTGCAGGAATATTGTTAGGCTTATACTATCCAATAAAGGAGGATTCAGGAATAACATACATATATGAATCCGAATCATGCAAATATCTTATAGAGAACAATGACTATCCAACATTCTTCAAGAATCTTTGTCTGAATTATCAGTTCCCTAATGGTGCGAAGAAGGGAAATCCTGTAAAAGAAGAAATATCTCTCAACATAAGACTAAAACCTTTCTGCTATGTTGTGTCACTGCTCTACTATGCACAATCTCAACCTCAAAAAATTCTACTTACCAAACAAGAAATCGGATACTATGTTTTGAACAACTTAGATGTATTGCAAGGCAATGTTACTTGTTCTGAAGTTTATAATCGCATAATGGAAGATAGAAAGAACAACATTAAGCGTGAGAAGCTTTCAGGCTCTAGAGATTGGCAGCACATAAAGGAGCAGTTTAACCTTCTTGAACTTGCAAATATTATTGAAACCAATGCAACCTATATTTGGCTAAATAAGAACGAACCAGAGTCAATTGCAATATTCTTGAAGCACTTAAATCACTTCAAATTTGATGCTTACAAATACAACTTGAGAATCAAAAAGGAGAAGGAGTTCTATTATCAGGATTGGAAAGCCGCCTATGGTTCTTTTAATAAAGAACTATTGAATGTATACACCACTTTTGACAACAAAATTGTAATTGTTGGTAAGGAAGAGCAAAAAGCGCTTGGCGGCGCAACAAAATCAACTGTCGATCTTGGCGATGAAGGTGAAGCTTTAGTATTCAAATTGGAACAAGAGAGAGTAAGAAACTACAAAGAACGATTGGTTAATAAAGTCTTATTGTTAGGTAAGACAAAAGGCTTGGGATATGACATTTCATCAATAGAAGCTGATGAGAATCCTACAAAACCGGAGTTTGCACGATACATTGAAGTTAAATCCACAAAAAGAATAACAGAGCCATCTTTTGATAATGTGTGGGTAGATTCTCTAAATATCACAGCTAAAGAATGGGTAGCAGCAGAGCAATATGGTGAATATTACAATATCTATAGAGTGTACTTCACTAAAACGAAGACATTTGTAGTCAGAATTAATAATCCCTTCAAGAAGTCATTAGATGGTGATATTGAAGTATATCCCACCATTTATCAGATGAATTTTGATTCAAAAGTAATTGAACATAGATATGCCGAATAAAAAACTGAAAGTTGCATCATTATTTTGTGGATGTGGAGGCTCAGACCTTGGAATGATTGGCGGTTTCCAGTTCTTAAATAATTACTATAGCGAGTTAAACTTCGAAATTGTTTATGCAGTAGATTTTGACAAATGGGCAGTTGAAACATATAACAAGAACTTCGTACATAAGGCAATTGTAGCAGATGTAATAGAAGAAGATTTTTCAAAAATCCCTGACATCGATGTGATGATAGGCGGTTTCCCCTGCCAGTCTTTCAGTACCGTTAATCCAACAAAAGATACTAATGATGACAGAGCAAATCTTTATAAACAGATAGTTCGTTTTCTTATTGAGAAAAAACCAAAGTATTTTATCTGTGAAAATGTTAAAGGTTTGATGACCCTTCAGAAGGGTGCAATTATCACTAAGATAATGAGCGAGTTCCGTTCAGTTGGCTATAACGTAAACTACCAATTAATGAAAGCTGTCGAATTTGGAATACCACAACGTCGAGAAAGGGTTTTCATTGTTGGTATTAGAAATGACATTCCGTACAATTATAAGTTTCCCCATGCTCTTTTGAGGGAACCCGAATATACCCCATTGAAAGCGGTAATAGACGAATTATCCATTTCTCAAGAAAAATATTATTTTTCAGAGAGAGCAGTTCAAGGCGTTAAGAACGCGAAGAACAATATGAAAAGAGGTTTGTGGCAAGATTTAGGAAAGCCTTGTCTTACTATAACTTCTCATTTAGCCAAGACCAGCATGAACTCCAGAGATCCCATCTTGTTAGTTGACGAAAGCGCTGAATTGTACCGTAGATTTACACCTCGAGAAGCTGCTAGAATTCAGTCGTTCCCTGACACGTTTTTACTTAACAATTCTGAAGCAAAATCGTACAAACAGATAGGTAATGCAATACCTCCTGTCTTAATGTGGTATGTTGCAAATGCGTTACAAAACGCAATCGCTGATAGCAAAGGTAAAAATGAAGAAAGCTCAGAAGAAGCCTATTCTTTAGATTTTTCAGATGTTTTGGAATCTTTTCCCGACAGGATAGTTGTCCGCAACGTAGAACGACAAAATACGCCATCTATTCATTTATTAAAAGAGAAAAATCTCTTAATTAGCTTAGTAAAAAGTGACAATCTTGACCACTTTCTAGATGGTTCTGCAAGGGTCTATTACACTGGTAAGAAATTTCCTTCGACAGTAGCACTCAACAAACTTTATTACTTTATGCCATACGTAAAGAATAAAGGTATACGCGATTTGTATCTCATAAAGATAGCACGTGTGGGAACTAAAAAGGAAGTGCATCCAGAATGCGATGACAATGATTTCAGACTCGTGTTTGAGATTGATTACGTTTGCCAGTTATTTGATGACTATAAGCCTGTAGAGTTGAAGATTTGGTATACTTTTACAGATACAATATTAGGTGAAATAATTAAGTGAACGAAGTAATATGTTACCTTCTATAGACTTCGACGCAATACGTACTGCAATCCCTAATTTAAATATCCCAAGTCAATGTTTGATTAGGGAGCCTGAACCTATTAAACCAATAATAGACACTATACCTAAATCGGTTCTTATTCTTGGTAATGGCTTCGATTTAGATTTGGGACTTAAGACTAGTTATGAAGATTTTGTAAACAGTAGTTATTGGCCGTTTAGAAAGTCTGGTAATGATTGTGTGGGGTCTTTGCCACAGTTCTTGGATCGCCGTTTGGGCACGATTGGTACTTGGTATGATTTAGAGGAGGCCTTAGCTAAATTCGCGTCTCAACGTGTTCGTCCTACAAGTGAACTAGTTGATAAGGACAAAGCTTCTTTTAACGAGTTAATTCAAAGCCTTAAAGAGTATTTGCAGAGTCAGGAGGATTCTTTTATTGAAGGGGAGAATACGGATTTAGTCACTCCTGCTTCCTTTTTTATGAGCCTATTCCTGCAGAAAGAGATCCATTCTATATACTCATTCAACTATACAAATGTATGTAGATTATTCAGTAAGATAAATTCTTGTTTTGAAAAAGTGTGTACATGTACCCATGTCCATGGGTCACTTGCACACGGAAATATTATTTTAGGCGCAGGAGATCAAAGAGAACTTAATGATAACTACTTTGAATTTTATAAGAGCGCAAGTCCTCATTATGAAAGTAATAATCTTGTTGAAGATTTAAACTCTGCAGATGAAGTGTATATTTTCGGACATTCACTTGGCTTAAACGATCATGATTACTTCTCAGACTTTTTCAAGAAGGCTTCAAAGGAAGTGCATCTCCCATCTTTATCAAGAAAAATAAAGATTAGAATATTTACTCTTAATGACAAGTCTGAGATAGAAATTAAGAAGCAACTAATGCGTCTTACAGAAAAGCATTTAGCTGGGCTTTATGCGCATTGTGACTTGAAAATATTAAAAACTTGTAATGAATCTCAATCTGATTGGATGAATTCTAATTCCTCATTTTATTTGTAACCTTCCTTTCCTATGGTTCGAAAAAAGATTCTATGAAATACATCGAAGTAGTTGCAGCCATCATTCATCACGAAGGCAAGTATCTAGCCACTCAGCGTGGCTATGGTGACTTCAAAGGCCAGTGGGAGTTCCCTGGTGGCAAAATCGAGCCGTGCGAGGGTAGGGAAGAGGCGCTAGTGCGCGAGATACGCGAGGAGCTGCGCATGGAGATCGTGCCCGAGCGGTGGCTGTGCACTACGGAGTATGACTATCCGGCCTTTCATCTTACCATGCACTGTTACCTGTGCCATATCACGGAGGGTACGCCTCAGCTCACCGAGCACCTCGCTGCTTGCTGGCTCGCTCCCGAGGAACTGCTCTCGGTGCAGTGGCTTCCGGCGGATGTGGAAGCGGTTTCTCTGCTACTGCAACGATAACGATGACGAAACGGCAACAATAACGAATTCGTCAGACAGTGTATGACAAATTTGGTTTTTCTGAAAAGTTCCAGCAGCGACGAGATTATTTATCCTCATCGAAGAACATCAGTACGACACATTAAACGAAAAACCATAACTGAAAAGGACCAACGAGCTGAATATGGCGAACAGGTAATAAGAAACCTGGCTGCTTCTCTGACAAAGATATATGGCAAGGGTTTTTCTATGAGAAACCTTTATTATTTCCTAAACTTTTATCAAGGACATGCCGACTCATTCTACATAGAATCAGAAACTAACATTTTGCAATCACTGTCTGCAAAATCTCCAATCAGGCTTTCGTGGACCCACTATCGCATCATCTTACAAGAACCGAACGCGGAAGCCCGCGCTTGGTATGAGAACGAGGCTGCAAATGAAATGTGGAGCACGAGAACACTGCAACGTATCTCATAGGACAACACCGCCAGTCCACCTCAGACTCCCATCTTCGTCAAAGGTGAGGAGTTGATAAAGTATCGCAAATGAGCGATTACGATTACGATTACAATTAATTTGCGCACTCGCTAACTTTTTCGAAAAAACTTCGTACATTTACGACAGAGTCGTTAAGATTCTCTCGCTCGCTGTGAAAAATATTCAAGTAAACTTGATATTTCTCGCTCGCTTATTCGTACCTTTGTAGAAAACAAGCACAGATGAAAGAAGGCAACAATATCATACTCTATCAGGACGACAATGAGATCACTCGTGTGTCGGTGCGCTTTGCCGATGAAGATGTGTGGCTCACACAGAATCAGTTGGCGGAGATATATGATACGACACAAGAGAATATTTCGATGCATATAAGTAATATATATGCAGACAAAGAATTGGAAGAAGAACGAACTTATAAGAAATTCTTATTAGTTCGCCAAGAGGGCAATCGTCAGGTGCAACGAAACATTGTACATTATAACCTCGACATGATTATTGCTCTCGGTTATCGTGTACAGTCGCAAGTGGCTACTCGCTTCCGCAGATGGGCTACGCAGCGTTTGCATGAGTATATACAAAAGGGCTTTGCTATGGATGATGAGCGATTGAAGCAAGGGGGTAACCGCTACTTCCGTGAGTTGCTGCAACGCATCAGAGACATCCGTAGTAGTGAACGCAACTTCTACCAACAGGTAACGGATATCTATGCTACGGCCACAGACTATGACCCGCGTAGCGAAATGACAAAGATGTTCTTTGCCACGGTACAAAACAAACTGCACTATGCCGTACACGAGAATACAGCGGCAGAGGTGATATACCACCGCGTGGATAATGAAAAGCCTTTTGTGGGGATGACAAACTTCAAAGGCAATTATGTCACGAAGGATGATGTCAAGATTGCTAAAAACTACCTGACAGAACTGGAGCTGCAACGACTCAATCTGTTGGTGTCAGGATTCTTGGACTTCGCCGAATTCCAAGCATTGGAGATGACTCCGATGACCATGAACGATTGGGTGGAGGCGTTGGACAACCAGATTATTGCCCACAAACGGAATGTGCTGATAGGTAAGGGTAGCGTGTCGCACAAGGAGGCGATAGAGAAGGCCGAAAAGGAGTTTGAGATATACCGCAAGCGTGAGATGGATATGCTGGAAAGTGATTTTGACCGCGAGATAAAGAAACTCAAGGATCAGGGAAACTAACTGGTTAGTACCACTAACCGCTTCAAATTATGCCCGATAAACTGACCTGTGAGCAACGACACCGATGTATGGCAAGCATACGCGGTAAGGACACCAAGCCTGAGATGATAGTGCGTCGGTGGCTGCATGGTCGTGGCTTTCGCTATAGGGTGAATGTGAAGGGTCTGCCAGGCACGCCCGATATCGTACTGCGCAAGTACCGCACGGCGATATTCATACACGGATGCTTCTGGCATGGGCATGAGGGATGCCGCTACTTCGTGTTACCCAAGAGTAATACGGGGTTCTGGACGGCAAAGATTGAGCGAAACCGAGAACGTGACCTTGAGCGACGCGCCCAACTGAAGCGGATGGGGTGGCATACCATAGTCATTTGGGAATGCCAACTGAAACCAAAGGTAAAGGAGCGGACTCTTGCCGAACTGGAACATTTGCTACACAAAACATATATTGACAACCTACGCCCTCGCAAGGCTGCGGTGTATTCTTTCGACACCGAGCCTACGCTTCGCGCAGCAGAGGAGCAAGTGGAGTATGAACGAGCAGCCTATGGCTGCAACGATAACGATAACGATGACGAATTCACAATTCACAATCCTATCTAATTTACGATTTAACAATTCACAATTCACAATTCACAATTAGCCCATTAAACTCTAAAGGTTCGTGCCAGCGAGCGCATGTAAGCTTGCTTACAATGCTCAGCGAGCGCAGCCGAAGCTCAACAACGAAGTTGTTAACACTAAACTCTAAACCCTAAACACTAAACAACAAATAAAAACACAATACCATGAAAAGAATTAGTTTTGCTCTGATGAGCTTGATGGTGTCGCTCTGCGTGGCGGCCAATGAGGTGATACCTCGTGTTTCGTTTGTGTCTCCCTCGATAGTGCGTGTGCAGTGGGCCCCGGCAGGGGAGCTCACGGGCAATGGTACCACGGTGTGTATATATGAGCCGCAACAGGTGAAGGTGGCGGAGCGTACGCGTGGGGGCATCACCACGTATAGCACGAGTGAGCTCGTCGTGGAACTGGATCGTGCGACGGGGGCGCTCACCTTCGTGGACCGACGCACTGGACGCACGCTGCTGAGCGAGGCGGCATTGCCCCGTGAGCACGAGGTGGTGGTGAACGAGGTGGTGACCTACGATGAGTCGACAGCTCGCATGGTGGAGACGGCCAATGGTAAGGTGACGGTGAAGGATGTGCTGAGACGCGACACGACGGCACGCGAGAACCGCTACATATGCTACTTTGACCTGGCTCCGGCAGAGGCTATCTACGGACTGGGCGCGCACATGGGTGATGAGATGAACCTGCGCGGAAAGACGATATATCTGTGTCAGCATAACCTGAAGACGATGGTGCCGATGCTGCAATCGACGGCGGGCTACGGTCTGCTCTTCGATGCGGGCTGCGCCATGGTGTATGCCGACACGATGCGTGCGGATGGCACGAGCCGTATGACACTGCAGATGGAGGCGGCACATGAGGTGGACTACTACTTCATGAAGGGTGGCTCAATGGACGAGGTGGTGGCACAGTACCGTCTGCTGACGGGCGATGCGCCCATGCTGCCCCGATACATGACGGGATACGTGCAGAGCCGCGAGCGCTATGTGAGTCAGCACGATATACTGAGCAACTTGAACGAGTTTCGCCAACGACAGATCCCCATCGACGTGATCGTGCAGGACTGGAGCTACTGGCCCGAGGGATGGGGATATGCGAAGATGGACCGTCGCTACTATCCGGACCCGAAGGGGCTGGCCGACTCGGTGCACGCGCTGAATGCGCACCTGATGATATCGGTGTGGCCCAACCCAATGAACTGTCCGCAGGAGCGTGAGTTCCGCGAGGCGGGACTGATGCTGGAGCACTCGAACTACGATGTCTTCAGCGCTGAGGCTCGCGACATGTATTGGCGACAGATCAATGATGAGTTTTTCAGTCAGGGCTTCGACGCCTGGTGGTGCGACTGCAGTGAGCCTGTGGATGCCGACTGGGGATGGAAGCCTGATGGATATGGATGGGATAGCCACCGCGAACGCTGGGAGGGCAACACGAAGATGCTCACCGAGGTGTGTGGCGCTGAGCGCAGTCAGCTGTACTCGCTGTTTCACTCGCGTGGTATCTATGAGCATCAGCGTGCTACGACCAACGAGAAGCGTGTGGTGAACCTGACACGCTCGGGCTATGCTGGTCAGCAGCGCTATGGCACCATCAACTGGAATGGCGACACGTATGCATCGTGGACCTCATTCAAGCGTCAGATACCGGCTGGACTCAACTATATGGCGACAGGTAACCCGTACTGGACAGTGGATGTGGGTTGCTTCTTTACCCGCAGCGACGGACGATGGTTCTACAAGGGTGAGTACCCTCAGGGCAATGCAGACCCTGCCTATCGCGAACTGTATACTCGTATGTTGCAGTGGGCTACCTTCTTGCCTGTGCTGCGTAGCCATGGCACGGACACGAAGCGTGAGCCGTGGCACTTCGGTGAGCCGGGCACGCCGTACTACGATACTATCATCGACATGATTCACCTGCGCTATAGACTGACTCCGTATACTTACTCGCTGGCGGCGATGCAGACCTTTGGCGACTATACCATGGCGCGCATGCTGGCATTTGACTTTGCTACCGACGCGGAGGCGCTGGACATCAAGGATGAATATATGTTTGGACGCGTGCTGGTGTGCCCCGTGACAGAGGCGGGTGCTACCTCGCGTCGCGTATACTTGCCTATGGCTGCGGATGGTGCTACCACATGGGTGGACTTCTGGACTGGCAAGGTGTACGCAGGCGGACAGTGGATAGTGGCGGATGCACCGCTGCACCGATTGCCGCTCTTCGTGCGTGGTGGCTCGCTGGTGCCTACTACGGAGGTGGCGCAGCACAGTGCAGCGCAGACGCACTTGCCGCTCACCATCAACGTGTATCCGGGTGCCGATGCTACCTTTACACTGTACGATGACGAGGGCGACAGCTACCGCTACGAGGAGGGTGCCTACGCTACCATCGAACTGCGCTGGGACGATGCTCGACGCACGCTCCACATAGGTAAGCGCCAGGGTAGCTACGAGGGTATGCCCACGGAGCGCACGCTGATCATCCATACTCCCTGGGGCGACCGCTCTGTGGTGTATGCGGGGAAGGGGGTAAAAGTTGCTGCGCAACGGTGAAAGAAGCTGCGCTTCGGTTAAAGCCACTGCGTGGCGGGGAAAGTCGCGTTGCGACGGTGAAAGCGCTTTGTGCGGTGAAAGCTGCGTTGCAGCGGTTAAAGTTGCTTTGCCAATTATTATCACTGCTACATAGCATTTTGACTGTCTTTTGCTTTGTTTTTGTCTGTTTTGTGGCTTTTAACGCGATTGGCATCTGAGAATTATTCAGATAAATTTGTTTATTCTCATGATTTGCACTACCTTTGCACCCGCTAATACGAGATGTTAGCATATTCAAATCATTAACTAATTAAAACTTACAAAAAAAATGGCAACAAAAATCAGATTGCAGAGAAGAGGTCACAAGGACTATGCGTTCTACTCTATCGTAATTGCTGATGCAAGAGCTCCACGTGATGGAAAATTTATTGAAAAGATCGGTACTTACAACCCCAACACCGATCCTGC
>JAFZFZ010000090.1 GCA_017557005.1 Bacteroidaceae bacterium
AAACTCGACCGATATGAATGACAATCAAATGATTAACACCGATGTACTGCAGCTCATCAACACACCAACGGAAAACGCACCGACCATCTCACGCTTCGTTGAAGAGTACTTTTCGGACCTCGTCCCCGATAGCAATTACTTTGCCCACCTCGTGCGCTACGACGACACCGAGGTCGCCACCACACCCACGAAGCCCGAAGAGCTGCTCGCCCGACTGCCTCATGAGTTCACCCAAGCCGATGCAGTGCGTGTCGGTGGAGAATTTAGCGTGGCTGTGCGCACCATCGAACGTAACCTCACTATATGGCAGAAAACCAATGTCGTAGAGCCAGTTTCGCGAGGTCATTACCGCCGCATCGACGTATAATATATATGTAGTGGCGGATTGGCGGAATGGCGGAAAGAGTTTCAGACCTTTCCCCAAATCAGAGCCGTCCAATAAGAAAAAACTCTTTGTCCGTTAGAAAAATCAGAGCCGTCCGATTTTCTTAACGGACGGCTCTGATGGGATGAGTTACTATCAATAGGTTAGTGCAAACTTAAGTCCTACTGTGATGCATGCGGTCTTCGTTTTCGTCTTCGTTATCGTTAAAAAATGAAGACTTATTTTTTTCAATGCGCTGGAGCAATTCTTGAATCAGTTGTTCCATAATATAATGTTGTTAATCTATTATTTTTTAGTCCAAACAAGTTCTTAGAAGAACAGCCATTGCACAACGATATATATGGGCAATAGCACAACGAGAGAGAACTTGAAGATGTAACTGAAAAAACTAGGCATCTTGATACGGTGCTCCTCGGCGATAGCCTTGACCATAAGGTTGGGGCCGTTGCCGATGTAGGTCATGGCACCGAAGAAGACGGCTGCCGTGGCTATGGCCTTGAGCAGGTGCTCGGGTACTCCGGCTACAAGGGGCGACAGGTCGGCAAGTCCCATGGCGACGGTGTGGAAGGCGAGTGCCGTGGGGGTGTTGTCGAGTACTGAGCTGAGCGTACCCGTAGCAAAAAAGAACTGCGTAGCTGAGCGTAGCCCCAGCTCTGTGGCATGGGCATTGAGGAAGAGCAGTGTGGGGATCATCGTCACGAAGATGCCGAAGAAGAGCACGGTGACCTCGTTGAGGGGATGCCACGAGTAGTGGTTGCGCTTGCGTACGATATGCCTGGTGGTTGATAGTGAGAGGTAGATGACACCTATCAGTACATATTCGCGCAGGAATCGCAGAGCAAGTGGTCCTTCGCTATCCATGGAGGGAATGTAATTCTCGTTGAGGAAGGCTACAGCGAGTACGATAAGCAGGAGGTAGAGAAGGTTTATCTTGCCGTGGATGCGCAGTGGCTCCACATTGTCCTCATCGGCATCGATGACGGTCTGCCGCTCGCGCCGATAGAAGAAGAGGTCTACGCAGAAGTAGATAGCAAGGAGCACCACTCCCGTAAACAGCCATGCCGGGAAGAGTTGCAGGAACCAGGTGAACTCAGCACCGCGCAGGTAGAGCATAAAGAGTGGTGGGTCGCCCAAGGGGGTGAGCAGTCCGCCACAGTTGGCGACGGCAGCGATAAAGAAGAGTATGGTGTGGGTCTTGAAGTCTCGCTCACGGATGGTGTTGATGAGTGGCCGTATGAGCAGCATGGCGGCTCCCGTAGTGCCCATGATGGAGGCGAGCACATAGCCCACGGCAAGGAATGCCGTAGTCACATGAGGGCGTGCGGGTAGGTCACCACTCACATGGATGCCGCCCGTGACTACATAGAGTGCCAGCAATAGGACGATGAAGGGGATATAATCAAACAGCATCTGATGCGCAAGGAGGTCGCCCATACCAACCATGATGAGATAGACAGCAGTGGGTAGGCTCCATAGGAGTGATATCTGTAGCTTGTGGACATTGCTGTCCCACCAATGCGGTGCGCATAGCGGTAGTATGGCTATGCACAGGAGCATCAGACAGAAGGGGAACATCGTCCACCATTCGATGGAGTTCATGTTTTTTTATGTTGAAAATGAATAAATGCAGGACAATTGGATAACAGAAGTTACCCAATTGCCCCAAAAGATTTTTTCATTTAAGGTTTTTTGCGAGAAAAAACTTTTTCTAAATCTTGCGACACATTAATCATGAAATCACCCATGCGCTCAAGTTGGTTGATGATATCCATGAAGTAAACACTAATTTGGTAGTTGGTGCTACCATTCTCGATACCCTCAATCATGGCATCACGGTAATTGTTGCGTAGGTTATTAAGGCGGTCTTCTACATTGTAGGCATTAGTGATATTCACCAGTTTGCCCGTATGGGCTGCCATTAGATTTGTTATCATCTCATCGTAGGCATCTATTACCGCATCGGCCATGGTGTTGAGTTTGCGAATAGTCGTAGCGTCAAAGTCTTTCTTGTGGATGTTCTTGCGTGTGAGGATGCGACTGATGGCTGCGCCCGAGTCGCCTAAGGACTCCAGTTCACCCACAATCTTGTACATAGATTTGATTTTTATCGATGTACTCTCACTAATCTCATCCGCCGATACGGCATTGAGGAACGAGGCTATCTCATATTCGATATGGTCTGATATCTCCTCATACTTTACCAACTTCTCGCACAGGGTCTCAAACTTGTCGGGTTCGTTCTCATTGATTGCCGAACGGACATATTTCGCTCCATTCTTTGAGATATGGGCAAAGTGGATAATCTCATTGAATGCTTGCTCCACAGATAACTCGGGGGTAGCGAGTGGACCTGCCGCAATGTATTTGAGGCGGAAAGCCTCGTTCTCCTGGTTCTTGGGTGTACGCACAATCCAACTCACCGCCTTGGCTATCCAGTCTGTAAACCAAACGAGCAACAGCGTGTTGATGGTGTTGAACAGGGTGTGTAGCATGGACAAGCCGTATAGTGCT
>JAFZFZ010000091.1 GCA_017557005.1 Bacteroidaceae bacterium
TGAAAAACTACCGCAAGGTGGCACTGGTACCGCAGCCTATGTGTAGTGATGTGAGTGTGGCGGAACTGGTGGAGTCGCTAAAGCCGCTGTTTGTCTCTACCGAAGCGATTACATTCCGTTTCGAGCTGTCGCACCCCGATGTGGTGCTTCGTATAGACCGCACACAGATGGAGCAGGTACTCATCAATCTGCTGAAGAATGCTGCTGAGGCATGTGCCCACACATCGGATGCCGTGGTGACGCTTACCGATGACATTGATGACTGCACCCATCGCTACAGCCTGCATGTCACAGACAATGGACCTGGCATATTGCCCGAAGTGCAGGAAAAGATATTTATCCCCTTCTTTACCACCAAGCCGCAAGGCTCAGGCATCGGGCTTGCCCTGTCGCGCCAGATCGTGCGTCAGCATCGCGGCACGCTGCGCGTGGTATCAGCAAAGGGGTGCACGCGTTTTACGGTGATGATGCCATCCGAATAATGGGCGGTGTTATTTGTAATCGAAAAAATAAATTGTTACTTTTGCCATAAAAATAAAAGACATGAGTACAAGACAAGAGCAAATGGAGGCCTTTGGCCGCTTTCTCGACGTGTTGGACGAGCTGAGAGAGAAATGCCCATGGGACCGCAAGCAGACCAACGAGAGTCTGCGCCCCAACACGATAGAAGAGGTATACGAACTGTGCGATGCGCTGATCAACGACGACGACACTAACATCTGCAAGGAGCTGGGCGACGTGCTGCTGCACGTGGCTTTCTATGCGAAGATTGCTTCGGAGAAGGGACAGTTTGACATGAAGGATGTGTGCGACCGCCTATGCGACAAGCTCATCTTCCGCCATCCCCATGTGTTTGGTACGGTCGAAGTGGAGAATGCCACGCAGGTGTCAGAAAACTGGGAGCAGCTGAAGCTGCGCGAGAAGGGTGGCAACAAACGTGTGCTCAGCGGTGTACCCTCAGGACTTCCCTCCATCGTGAAGGCTTACCGTATTCAGGAGAAGGCTCGCAACGTAGGCTTTGAGTGGGACGATGCTCAGGGTGCATGGGACAAACTATTGGAGGAAATCGAAGAATTGAAGGCCGAGCTTGACAGCAACAACCACGACCTTGCCGAAGCTGAATTGGGTGATCTGCTCTTTGCCACCATCAATGTGGCACGCATGAATGGCCTCAGCCCTGACAACGCGTTGGAACGCACTAATCAGAAGTTTATCCGCCGCTTCAACTACGTGGAAGAGGGTGCCATTGCCCAAGGCCGCAATCTCAAGGAGATGACCCTAGAGGAGATGGATGCCCTATGGGACGAAGCAAAAAGTAAGGGGATGTAATCAGATACATCCCCCAACAAACGAATTATACGTATCAAGCCGCTTTGGGCAGTGTCCGGTTCAGCAGAACACAACCGAGCAACGCCGAGATGACCGAACCTAAGAGTACGCCCAACTTGGCCTGACCAAGCATGGCTGCGCCATCGGCACCAAGGCTGGCATAGGAGAGGTCAGCAATGAACATCGATACGGTGAAGCCAATGCCACAAACCACGCACACACTGGCAAAGCTCTGCCATGTGGTACCAGTAGGGAGTTTGACCACCTTGAAGCGTATGGCAAGCCAAGAGAAGGAGAACACGCCCACAAACTTACCCAGCACAAGACCGAGCATCACGGCAAGGCTCACACCTGAGAAGAGGCTCGAGGGAGTCATCTGCGAGAGATCGATACCGGCATTGGCAAAAGCGAAGAGAGGTATCACCACATAGTTGATGAGGGTATGGAGATTGTCCTCAAGGTCTTGCAAGGGACTAATCATCTTGTCGGCAGCCGACTCGATGCTCTTGAGCGTATGTATCTGACTATTGGTGAGCACGATGGTATTATGCAAGTCGTCCACCTCAATGACGGGAAACTCATTCACATTGCTTCGGATGCGTTCAAGATAGTAACCCGTACCCTTCTTGAGCGTTGCGGGCACGCAGAAGGCCACTATCACACCAGCTATCGTAGCGTGTATGCCCGAGTTGAGCATAAAGTACCATAGCACAAGGCCCACAGACACGTAGAACGCCTTGGTGCGCACCTTTGACAGGTTGCCAAGAATCAAGACTCCCACACACAATGCTGCCAATCCGGCATAGAGCATATTGATTTCCGATGAATAGAAGAGAGCGATAACGATGATACCACCCAGGTCGTCAGCTACGGCAAGAGCTGCGAGAAACATCTTGAGTCCGATGGGCACGCGCGACTTGAAGGTTGCAAGGATACCGAGCGAAAAGGCAATGTCGGTAGCCATAGGTATAGCCATGCCTCGCTGCATCAAGGCATCGGACGGACAGGCAAGATAGAAGATGAGTACGGGCACCAGCATACCACCGCAAGCCGCGATGATGGGCAGCAAGGCCTTGTCCATCGAAGAGAGTTCGCCCACCTTAATCTCGCGTTTGATCTCAAGTCCCACCGAGAGAAAGAAGATCGCCATCAAGAAATCGTTGATCATCTGTCCCAGCGTAATGGCATGTCCGCCATGGCTAAAGAAGTTAAATTCGCCTATCGAAAGGCTTACCGTGTTGCCCCAAATGGAGAAATACCAATCCTTCACTTCCGGCACATTGGCTATGATCAGAGCCAATACGGTAAAGAAAATCAGCACCACACTTGCAGTGACATGTTTCTTACATTTGCTCAGAAAACTGTAGTTCATATCCTATAACTTGTGTTTGTTAATCCATTCAAACCAATACCTGACGGGTATCTAATGCAAAGGTACATACATTTCTTAAGAATATGCACTGCGGATTGGAAATATTCAAATAAATTTGCTTTTCCGTTCGGTTTGCACTAATTTTGCCATTTAATTAGAAAATTAGCCTAAAAAGATATGTTTGAAAACCTAAGTGAAAGACTTGAAAGGTCGTTTAAGATACTGAAGGGTGAAGGTAAAATCACCGAAGTAAACGTTGCAGAAACTCTCAAAGACGTGCGCAGAGCATTGCTCGATGCAGACGTCAACTACAAGGTAGCCAAGACATTCACCGACACGGTGAAGGAGAAGGCATTGGGTCAGAATGTGCTCACCGCCGTACGCCCCAGCCAGATGATGGTAAAGATCGTGCACGACGAGCTCGCCACACTGATGGGTGGTGACTCCGTGGAGCTCGAGCTCAAGGGCCGCCCCTCGGTAATCCTCATGAGCGGTCTGCAAGGTTCGGGTAAGACCACCATGTCAGGTAAGCTCGCCCTGATGCTCAAGAACAAGAAACATCGTCGTCCCTTGCTCGTAGCATGTGACGTATATCGTCCGGCAGCTATCGACCAGCTCTCCGTACTCGGCGAACAGATCGAGGTACCCGTATATAAGGAAGAGGATAACAAGAACCCCATCGAGATCGCACAGAACGCCATCAAGGAGGCTAAGGCCAAGAACTATGACGTGGTGATCGTAGATACCGCAGGTCGCCTTGCTGTAGACGAACAGATGATGCAGGAGATTGCCGCCATCAAAGAGGCCGTAACTCCCGACCAGATACTCTTCGTGGTGGACTCAATGACCGGTCAGGACGCAGTGAACACCGCCAAGGAGTTTAACGAGCGTCTCGACTTCGACGGTGTTGTGCTCACCAAGCTCGATGGTGACACCCGCGGTGGTGCTGCCCTCTCTATCCGCACCGTAGTAAACAAGCCCATCATGTTTGTGGGTACCGGCGAAAAGCTCGAAGCACTCGACGTATTCCACCCCTCACGTATGGCCGACCGTATCCTCGGCATGGGCGACATCGTATCACTCGTAGAACGTGCACAGGAGCAGTTCGACGAGGAAGAGGCTCGCAAACTCTCCAAGAAGCTCGCCCGCAACCAATTTGACTTCAACGACTTCCTCGCACAGATTGCCCAAATCAAGAAGATGGGTAACATCAAGGACCTCATGGGTATGATTCCCGGTGTAGGCAAGCAAATCAAGGACCTCGACATTGACGACAATGCCTTCAAGAGCGTAGAGGCCATCATCTACTCGATGACTCCCTACGAGCGCAGCCACCCCGAAGCTATCAACGGTAGCCGCCGTCAGCGTATCGCCAAGGGTAGCGGCACCAACATTCAGGAAGTAAACCGCCTGCTCAAGCAGTTCGAGCAAACCCGCAAGATGATGAAGAACGTAGCCAATATGCCCATGGGCAAGATGGGTATGCCGAAATTTAAGAGATAAAGAAGTGGCCTTTAAATTTACAATTTGACAATTTACGATTTACTATTTATTTGACTATTGGTCTATTTGACAATTCCGCCATTGCGAACCAGCAAATTATTAAATCATAAAATTGTACATAAATTGTAAATAGTAAATTTGTAAATAGTAAATTTGTAAATAGTAAATAATGAATATCATTGACGGAAAAGCCATATCGGAGCAAATCAAGCAAGAGATTGCAGCCGAAGTAGCCGAGCGTGTAGCGCGTGGCGAAAAGCGTCCACACCTTGCAGCGATTCTCGTAGGCCATGATGGTGGCAGCGAGACATACGTTGCCAACAAGGTGAAGGCATGCGAAGTGTGCGGATTCACCTCATCACTCATCCGCTTCGAAGGCGATGTCACCGAAGAGACCCTGCTTGCAGAGATTGACCGATTGAACCAAGACGCCGATGTAGACGGATTCATCGTGCAGCTCCCCCTGCCTCGCCACATCAACGAACAGCGCATCATTGAGGCTATCGACTACCGCAAGGATGTAGACGGCTTCCACCCCATCAACGTAGGCCGCCTCTCTATTGGTCTACCCTGCTTCGTATCAGCCACCCCCAACGGCATACTGCAGCTCCTCAAGCGCTACAATATCGAGACCTCGGGTAAGAAATGTGTCATCCTCGGCCGTAGCAACATCGTGGGCAAGCCCATGGCTACACTCATGATGCAGAAGGCATACCCCGGCGACGCTACCGTAACCGTATGCCACAGCCGCTCCAAGGACCTCGTGAAGGAGTGCCGTGAGGCCGATATCCTCATAGCAGCCATGGGTCAGCCCAACTTTGTGACTGCCGACATGGTAAAAGAGGGTGCCGTGGTGATTGACGTTGGCACTACCCGTGTGCCCGATGCCACCCGCAAGAGCGGCTTCAAACTCACAGGCGATGTCAAGTTCGGTGAGGTAGCCCCTAAATGCTCATACATCACTCCCGTACCCGGCGGCGTTGGCCCCATGACCATCGTATCACTGATGATGAACACACTACTGGCTGGCACAAAGGCCATCTATAAGTAACCGATAGCAACAATACATACAAGAGAAGGGACGACCATTGGCCGTCCCTTCTTATTATACTATCGTGGTAGTCTTATGGTTCGAAATACATAGCTGTTGCCAGATGCGTATATTCACGCTGCGTACCATCGTTATAGGTCACGTTGAGTGTCACCATATAGCTATCAAAGTCGTAGATATAAGAAGCATCGCCCATGCTCTCACCTGTAAACTCCTCCCAACCGGCAATGGCCTCTTCGCGCATCTCCTCCAATGCCTGACGGTCACCGGTACTCATGCTCATAGCCTCAATCACGGGCAGACTATAGCAACCCGACTTGCACACCTCAAGCGGAATCTCCTCAGAGGCAAGGCGGCATACCCAAGCCCAGTTATCGGTGCGCATGCCAATACGGCGGGCAGCATACACATCATAGTATACACGACAAGTTGCTGACACCTCTTTCACATCCTTATCAGTAAAGCAAAAGGTAAGACCCTCCGGTGTGAATCCCCAGATATCGGGATAGTTGAGCGAATATATCGTATCGCCCGTAACAAAGAATTCGATATGCTCATTGCTACATCTCTCACCATTGATATACTCAGCATACCATACGTTTGACAAGCACGCATCGTCGTTCACATGTGCTGTATAGCGGCGCTTATGGGTAGTGAGTGAGGGGTCACGATGCAGTTCCGTATAGATCGGTGCATCAAGGGTTACCAACACCCCCTCACCCTCGGTTGCTTCAGCAAGGGGTTTGCGCAAGCAAAGACTCAATTTCAAAGGCTGCGTGTAGAGCTCCTCCGTTTCATCAATATCGACCACAGCTCTGTTTCTTGTTGCCAGTGCATTGGTCTCTACATCCCAAAAGAGGCTATGATACCATCTGGAAGTTCCTTTGTCGACGATAGACATCTTAGCAGTTATTGACTGAGGACAGGTATTTTGTCCGACCTTGTTGCCGCAAGCACAGAGGGCAACCAACACGAAAAGGAAACACATTTTTTTCATGGTAATACGTTTTTAATGGTTTCTTCTGCAAAGCTATATTTTTTTAGATACAATAACAATAGTTAGCACCATAAATATACAAGCCACTTTTATGTTATACAACACGAAAGAGCGATTTTTTGGCTTTCGCGAGGCACCACATCACGCCCTGCCGACTTGCACGGGTCAAAGAAAGTTTGTACTTTTACCGAGCAAACAGGAAACGACACCCTGTCCACACCCGAGAGAGATGAACAGAATACGCCGACTACTCACGAGAATCATGCTCCTGCTGACACCTATATATATGTATGGTCAGGAGCAAGAGCTGACGTTACTCTTCGTGGGCGACCTCATGCAGCACCAAGCACAGATCGATGCCGCACGGCAGCATGATGGCAGCTACGACTATACCCACTGCTTCTCGTTGGTAAAGGAGCACATCAGCCGCGCCGACATTGCCATAGGCAATCTCGAAGTCACGCTTGGCGGCGCGCCCTACCGTGGCTACCCGCAGTTCAGCGCCCCCGACGAATACCTCTATGCACTGAAGGAGGCGGGGTTCGATATCCTTGCCACAGCCAACAACCACAGCCTCGACCGCCGTGGGCGCGGACTGGAGCGTACCCTCTCGCTCATCGATAGCACAGGCCTCCAAGCCGTGGGCACCTACCGCGATGCCGCCGACCGCACGAGCCGCTACCCACTTATCGTAGAGAAGAACGGACTGCGCATCGCCTTCCTCTGCGCCACCTACGGCACCAATGGCATTGCCACCACACCGCCCAACATCGTGAACAGCCTCGACCGCACCGAACTTGCTGCCGACATACGCCGCGCCCGTGCCCTATGCCCCGACGTCCTCATCGCCCTCGTACATTGGGGCGACGAGTACCAGCGCCACCCCAACACAGCGCAGCAGTCGCTGACCCACTGGCTCATCGAGCAGGGAGTAGACCATGTCATCGGCAGCCACCCCCACGTGGTGCAGCCCATCCAGCTCATCCCCAGCGCCCACTACCCCACTCAGCATGCTGTGGTATATTCGTTGGGCAACTACGTATCCAACATGAGCATCGCCCATGGCGATGTGGGACTATGCGTCAAACTCACCCTTGAGAAGATAGGCCCCACCACCCGATTAAAGGACCTCAGCTACGACTTCGTATGGACCGAGCGCCCCACCCTGAGCCGCACAGGCGACTTCCGCATCATCCCCGCTGACACAATACCGGACGACATCACTCCCGATGCAGAAGCAAGGATGCGCCATGCCATTGCTGCAGAGAGGCTCTTAATAGAGCAAAATGGAGTATCTAGCAGCCCAAACAAGAGCAAATAACCCGCTGTTAGCATAAAAAGCAGGTTCATCACACGCAAATATTAAAAAAAATCGCCGAATCGTTTGCAGATTCAAAAATAATGCGTACCTTTGCAGCGCTTTTGAGAAAGCACACATGATGGTGACTATAGTTCAGTCGGTTAGAGCGTCAGATTGTGGTTCTGAATGTCGTGGGTTCGAATCCCACTAGTCACCCGAAGAAATCCTCAGCAATGCTGAGGATTTCTTGTTTATACCCCTCCCACATTATACAAGTATAAGATACTTTTGACAATCTGAAAAATAAAGCGTATCTTCGCAGTGAAAAGAGTATCAACTATACCATCTACGGAATAACGCATATGAAAAAGACAATCTTGGCGCTCTGCCTGGGCGCAATGGCTGCTGGTGCAGCTGCACAAACCATCCCCAACGGAGAGTTGTATAAGTTCCGGGCTACACAAAACCCGATAGTGACACACAAGCACACGGCCGACCCTGCCCCCTTCGTGAAGGGCGACACGCTATACCTCTTCACAGGTGTCGACCATGCCGGCAACCAGGGAGGATACACCATGTATGAGTGGGCGTTGTTTACCACCACCGACATGATGAACTGGACCGAGCACAAGAGTCCGCTCCACATCGACGAATTCAAGTGGGCCAACTCACGCAATGCCTACGCGGCACACGTAGCCGAGAAGGATGGCAAGTACTACTTCTACGTATCTACCAATTGGTGCGGTATCGGCGTAGCCGTGGGCGACTCGCCCTATGGCCCCTTCAAGGATGCGCTGGGCAAACCCATGCTCACCAATGCCGACTGCCCAGGCACCGACCACTCGTGGGCCTGCATCGACCCCGCCATATACCAGGACGACGAGGGCAACGCATGGATCTACTGGGGCAACCGCCGCTGCTACGTAGCCAAGCTGAAGCCCAACATGATAGAAATCGACGGCGAGGTGATGGACATCACCCCCGAAGGGGCGAACTTCACCGAAGCACCTTGGGTACACAAGCGCGACGACAAGTACTACCTCACCTTCGCACAGGGATGGCCCGAGAAGTTGGGCTATGCCGTAAGCGACTCACCCACGGGTCCCTTCCAGTACAAGGGTATCTTCTCTGAGGTAGCCGGCAACAGCAACACCACACACCCCGGCATCGTGGAGTTTGGCGGCAAGACCCTCCTCTTCACCCACAACGGAGCACTGCACACCGGCACCAGCTACTCACGCTCGGTATGCGCTCAGGAGCTCACCTACGACAAGGCTGGCAACATCAACAAGTGCGACATCACCACCGACGGCGTACCCTACCTGGACGCGTACTACACCCGCAAGGCAATGAAAGAGAAGGCCGCCCGCAAGATGGAGAAGAAGATGGGCGCCTACCTCATGGTATACCACAAGGACGCTGACCACGGACTCCACATGGCCATCAGCTACGACGGACACGAATTTATCGCCCTCAACGAAGACAAGCCCCTCATCGCAGGCGACACCATCGCCATGCAGAAGGGCATTCGCGACCCGCACATCTTCCGCGGCCCCGATGGTGCCTTCTACCTCGCCATGACCGACCTGCACGTGTTTGGCGTGCGCGACGGATACCGCACCACCGAGTGGGAGCGCGACGGCAAGAAATATGGCTGGGGCAACAACCGCGGACTGGTGCTGATGAAATCGACCGACCTGAAGCATTGGACCCGCACCAACCTCAACTTCCAGAACTTGGGCGGCAAGTGGGACGAGGTAGGTTGCGTATGGGCCCCCGAGACCTGCTACGATGAGGAGAAGGGAAAGTTGTTCCTCCACTTCACCACCCGCTTCGGCAACGGCCGCAACATGATCTACTACGTATACATGAACGATGACTTCACTCAGATGGAGGGCGAGCCCAAGCTACTCTTCGAAGCACCCGAGGGCAAGTACAACGTGATCGATAGCGACATCATGTACCACGATGGCACCTACCACCTCTACTACGTATCGCACGAGGGTGGCGCTACCGTGAAGCACGCCACAGCAGCCGACATCAAGGGCCCCTACACCATGGACGAGAACTACTACGACGGTGTGCGCCAGGGGCACGAGGCTCCCAACTGCTGGAAGCGCATTGGCGAAGACACTTGGGTAGTGATGCACGACAACTACCACATCCATCCCCACAACTTCGGGTTCACCGAGACAAGCGACTTCATCCACTACACCCCGACAGGCAACTTCGGCGATGGCAAGATGACCCGCGTAGGCTTCAGCGAGCAAAAGCACGGTGCCGTGATACACATCACCAAGAAGGAGGCCAAGATGCTGGAGAAGATTTGGAATAAGAAATAAAGGAAACTTCGAACTTCCACAATAAAGCAATAAATACCCCCAGAAGTTAAACAAAAGACTTCTGGGGGGCATTGTATAGTAAAGATTCTATCTAAAGGGACATTTTATCTGAAACGAGCCTTAGAAAAGCAACTTTCACCGCGGTGACGCTAAAGTAAGGCTAGTTCGTTTTATGTATAGAGGAAGATTTGTTTAGAAGATAATACCGACAGGACCATTTCGTAATCTAAAGAAAGATTACATTAAACAATACAAAAGGGGCAAGCCGCGCAAGCGACCTGCCCCTAAGTCTTTCAGGGTCTCACATTACTGTGTTACCAGGTTCACCTTGGCTTTCTTGCCTGCAGTGTCGGTGACGGTGAGCACCACCTTACCAGCCGTATGTCCGGCACGGAGGATGACAAGTGCCGAGCCGTCGTAGAGGCGGCGCACATTGCCGGTATGGAGTTCGTGGCTATACAGGTTGCCATTGTCGACAGCTACGATGCGAGCATCGCCCTCAACAGCGAAGGTGAGCTCATCCTGGGCAGCCCACACGCGACGTCCCTTGCCATCGACAGCATACACGCGCACATGCATCAAGTCGGTGCCATCGGCCTGCCACTGAATGGCGTCGGGCACGAGTTGCAGCTTCTTAGCCTCACCCGTGGTCTCGAGACGATGGCGTGCCACCACCTTACCTGCACGATAGGCCACGGCCTCAAGGTAGCCGGGGGCATAGGCGATGTTGTCAAATCTCAGCTTGTTGCGCGAGCGGGGGTTGAGCGTGTTCTCCTTAGAGGCTACGACACGGCCGTTGAGCACGAGGTCGACACGCTCGCAGTTGGTATATACGTTCATCGAAAGGGTAGAGCCTTCAGGGCGATTCCAACTCTCACCAGTAACGCCAGTGCCTACCTGTACATCGTTCCACATCACCTCCTTGGCCACCTTGTCTATGATAGCGATGCGCACTACAGGCTCGTCTACAAACATAGACTTGAGCAGATAGGCCGTGCCCTTAGGCTGCAGCGAGAGGTCGAACGACCCGTTTACCCAACCCTTGGCAGGCCAGCCGTTCGATTCGCCCAGATAGTCGATCTGTCCCCAATAGGCAAGTCCCAGCACACGGTCGAGGTCCATCTCAAAGAAGTTGGGACCCATCATGCTCGTATTGGCTTCGGCCTGATAGAACATCATCCAGGGGAAGCGACGGCCATCGCCAGGGAAGTACATGTAACGATAGTTATAGGCTGCGATATCGGTCTCGTGCACCAGGGGAGCGGGCAGCGAATCGGTGTCGAGATGGCGGCCGCGTGGATGCATGGCCACGGTGATGGGGCGCGTAGCATCGTAGCGCTGTACTACGGGCTTCATCATGCGGTAGGTAGTAACGCCCCAGTCGTTGAAGGGGAGCGAATTGTAGGTCTGCAACTCATTACCAAGGCTCCACATCACCACGCAAGGGTGGTTACGGTCGCGCTTGATCCACTCGGGAAGGTCGTAAGGCCAAAGGCTGAGCCACTCGGTGCGGCCACCACAGAACTGGGTGAGCCACTTATCATAGAGTTCGTCGACAACGAGGATACCATGCTTGTCGCACAGCTCCATGAACGACTTGCTATAGGGATTGTGCGAGGTGCGGATGTGGTTGAAGCCATACTCTTTGAGGAGCAGGATGCGCTTCTCGATGGCACGTGCATAGGTGGCAGCACCAAGAGCACCTAAGGTATGGTGGTTGGCAATACCCTTGAGGAGCACCTTCTCGCCATTGAGTTTCATACCAAACTCGGGAGAGAACTCGATGGTGCGTATACCGAAAGTGTGAGCCACGCTGTCCATCACAGCACCCTGAGCGTCGAGTATCGATACGGAAGCGGTATAGAGGTGGGGCGACTCGCAGCTCCATAGGCGCGGATTCTCCACGACGAACGAGTCGGTCTTGAGCTCCATGGTGCGATACTTACGGTTGATAGGCACCTGCTTGGTGCTTTCATACACTACCACCCCATCGGCATCGCGCACCACGGTGCGCATGGGCACCTCATTGATGCGGGCACGGGTAGCAATCTCGGCCTGTATCTCTACGACACGATTGTCTGTAGTGGTGATATAGAGGGGGTGGCGCTCGAAATAAGTGACCGGATTGGTAACCACGAGGGTTACATCGCGGAAGAGTCCGCCACCGGTATACCAGCGCGAGTTGGCCGGCTCAGCCGTATGGGCACGCACAGCGATGATATTCTCCTTATCGAAGCGTAGCTTCTGTGTGACATCGATCTCGAAGCCTACGTAGCCATAATCGGTGCCGCCAATGCGCTCACCATTGAGATATACATCGCCTACGTACATGATACCCTCAAAGTCGAGCAGCAGACGCTGTCCCTTGAGAGAGGCATCGGGGGTATAGCACTTGATATACCAGCCGGCACCCATCTCCTTGAATGCACGGGCCGAAAGACGGCTCTTGAAGTTGGCCGCTCCATCACCATTGTCGGGGCGCTCCTCAGGCGAAGGTTCTACCCAAGGCTGCGATATCTGAAAGTCGTGCGGCACATCGACCCTCTCCCACCCTGCTGCAGTATCAGCAGGCATAGCAACAGGAACGGCATCGAGGTCGCCCAAGTGAAAATACCAATCAAAGTTAAAGTTTACCACTTCGCGTCCACAAACAATAGATTGGACGAAGCATACCATAACGAGCAACAAGGCTCGACGAAAAATTCTTGACATGTTTTTCATAATCACCAACGATTGTAGGCTTCAAAATTAATGTATTTTTTTGATTTTTCGAATATTAAGCCCGCAAATATTACATCTGCACACGAGTAAGTTCTTTTGCAAACCACCGATACTCAGCAAAATACCTATATATAGGGATTGTGAAAATAAAAGAAAAGTTGTTTCTTTGCATAAAATTAACATCCTGCATACTATGGCCGACAGACCACGCTACCAAGCTACCGACAAGATGAGTGCCCTCATCAGCGACAACTACTCGCTGCTGATGGTAATGAGCCGCTTTGGCCTATCACTCGGATTTGGCGACCGCACGGTAGCCGAGGTATGCGAAGAGCAGGGCGTGCACTGCCCCACCTTCCTCACGGTGGCCAACTTCATCAGCGACGCCCAGCACAAGGTGGGCGACTATAGCTACAAGGACTACTCACTATCTGCCCTGCTCGACTATCTGAAGCAAGCACACTCGTACTACCTCAACTTCAGTCTGCCCTCTATACGCCGCAAACTGATAGAATCAATCGACTATTCAGGGACGAACGAGATAGCTACACTCATCCTCAAGTTCTTCGACGAGTATGTGCGTGAGGTGCGTCGCCACATGGAGTTTGAAAACCGTTCGGTATTTACCTACGTAGAAAAGCTGCTCGAGGGAGAGGCATCGGACACCTACGATATTGCCACCTTTGCCAGCAAGCACAACCAGGTGAACTCAAAGCTATCAGAGCTAAAGAACATCATCGTAAAATATTACCCTGGGAAGGACAACTACAACCTGCTGAATGCTGTGCTCTTCGACATCTACAACTGCGAACAGGACCTTGCCACACACTGCGACGTGGAGGACTATCTGCTCGTACCCGCCGTATCGGTGCTGGAGCATCAACTGCAAGCAGGCATCAAGCCATCGAAAGGTGGCAAAACTGCTGAGAAGGAGGAGGGACAAGAGGCGCTGAGCCAACGTGAGAAGGAGATCATCTCTTGCGTAGTGAAGGGACTGACAAATAAGGAGATTGCCGATGCGCTGTGCCTCTCTATACATACAGTCATCACGCACCGCCGCAACATCGCCCGTAAGCTACAGATACATTCGCCCGCGGGTCTCACCATCTATGCCATAGTGAACAAATTGGTGGAACTATCTGAGATTAAATTATAAGAGCTGGCGGGATCAGAGTTCCAGCACCAAGCCATCGTAGGCCAACTGCACGGTGTGTGGCAACTGAGCATCAGTCTCGGCATGCAATCCGGCTTGATGACTCATATGTATGAGGTAAGTCTTCTTCGCTCCCACCCTTTGCGCAAACGCTATGGCATCATCAATCGTCTGGTGCGACCCATGAGCGAAGGGACGCAGCGCATTCACAATCAGTACATCGACCCCACGCAGAGCCTCATACGTTGCCTCCGGAGCGGTAAGCATATCGGTCACGAAGCCCAAGGCGCCAATACGATAACCCAGGATGGGCAAAGCACCATGCATCACCTGCAGGGGCAACACCTCTACTCCCTTTACATCAAACGTACGATAGGGTGCTATGGCGTAAAAATGCAGACGAGGAACGCCAGGATAGAGCACCTCCTTGAACAGATAGGGCAGGCGTTCGCGAAGGTGCGTACAGGTGAGTGCATCGGCAAAGATATCAATATCACCAAAGCGGCAGAAGGGGCGCAAATCGTCGATTCCGCCCGTATGATCGTAGTGCTCGTGCGTGAGCAGCACACCATCTAAGCGGTCGAAAGGCACTCGCAACATCTGTTCGCGGAAGTCGGGACCACAATCGATCAGGATACGTGCCTCGCCAGTTTCCACCAACAGAGACACACGCAATCGTCTGTCGCGCGGGTCGGCCGAGGTACACACAGGGCAGGTGCACCCTATCTCGGGCACGCCGGTAGAGGTGCCCGTACCGAGAAATGTAATCTTCATCCCTTTCGCTTCCATATCAGACAATGTAGTTCACCTCGGGCACAATGCGTATGCCAAACTTCTGATATATATCCTCGCTGATGCGTTGGGCCAATGCCATCACTTCAGCGCCCGTAGCACCACCCTTGTTTACAAGCACCAAAGCTTGACGGTCATGCACAGCTGCATGCCCCAGCGCCTGGCCTTTCCATCCTACATGCTCGATGAGCCAGCCGGCAGGCACCTTCACATGATCATCATCGATGGAGTATGAGGGCATCGTAGGATTATCGGCCAGCAATGCCTCATATTGCTTGCGCTCAATGACCGGATTGGTAAAGAAGCTACCTGCATTGCCCAGTTCTTTCGGGTTGGGGAGCTTGCTATCACGGATGGCTGTCACCGCGCCGCGCACTGCTTGGAGTGTGGGTACTCCTTCAGCCTCAACACGCGCACGCAAGTCGCCATAGTCGAGTTTAAAGGTAGGCGATTTCATCAGGCGATAGACAACATGTGTCACTATATATTGCCCCTTGAGCTCGTTCTTAAACACCGAGTCGCGATAGCCATAGCGACACGCTGCCTTGTCAAACACACGCACGTTGCCCATGAGGTCTACCGTCTCCACACGCTCTATCACATCGCACACCTCTACGCCATAGGCTCCGATATTTTGCACGGCACTTGCACCTACTTCACCGGGGATGGCACTGAGATTCTCCACTCCAGCCAACTGATGCTCTACGCAGTATGCCACAAAATCGTCCCACACGTAGCCTGAGCCTACGCGCAGCAGTTGATACTCCGGTGTATCCTCCACCACGGTAAGTTCACAATTGACAGAGTGCATCACCAATCCGCTATAGTCGCCAGCAAAGAGCAAGTTGCTACCACTACCGATATGGATAAAGTGAGAGCGGCACTTGTCAAACTCGTCTGACAAGAGAAAAGCACGCAGTTCGTCAACCGTTTCGTATTCAAAAAACAGAGCCGCCTTTACATCCATGCCGAACGTATTGTGAGCGAGCAGCGAGTAGTCCTTATATAGCTTCATACACGTAGCTTTTCATTCATAAATCAAAACACGCCATCTACTTCTGAGCAACAGGACGCGACTTACCACTATCAAGTATTTCTACGGCCTTGAGCACGGCAGGATCGGTCAGGTTGAGAAATTTCACATATTCTTCCATGCCCAGCATGTTGTAGATAACATTACCATAGAGAATGTCCTCCATCACGATGCGTGATTGGTTGATAAGCTTGTTTTGACGCTTCACACCCTTGCTTGAGGCATGCTGTACGAATTGTTCAAGCAAGTCCTGCTGTTTCAGATGAACGAATAATTCATCCATCGTGGTGTAGTTGCTTAGTATCGCACGATTTTTATCGGTATACTCGAAGGGGAAGCGGGTGAAGAGTCCCATCTTGGCCACAGCAGCATAGTATGAGGTGTAGCCGGCCGTGTCTTGCGGCACGAAGATATCTGGCATGATGCCTCCGCCACCATATACGACGCGTCCGTTCTTGGTTTCGTATGCGGTGCTCTCGTCCTGCTTGATGCTGTCCTGGGTGAAGAACTCGCCATGCTCGTAGCGGTTGAGCAGGTCGAGGTTATACTCATCGCCGTGTCCATTGACATAGGGTTTCTGTATGCATCGTCCCGAAGGGGTATAGTATCGGGCGATGGTAAGACGTATGGCCGATCCGTCGGCAAACTCAATGGGACGTTGCACCAATCCCTTTCCGAAGGTACGACGACCGATGATCGTGCCGCGGTCATTATCCTGAATGGCACCTGCAAAGATCTCGCTTGCCGAGGCCGAGGTCTCATCGGCGAGCACCACAATGGGCATCTGCTGACAGTTGCCTCTGCCGTTAGCACGTTCTTCGTAGCGAGGTGCATGTTCGCCCTCAGTGTACACAATCATGTCGCCCTTGGGCAGGAATTCGTTCACCATCTGTATGGCCGAACCCATGTAGCCTCCGGTGTTGCCACGTAGATCAACGATGACACCTTGTGCTCCTTGCTGAATACCCTGAGCCAATGACATCAACATCTCGGGATAAGTTGTCTCGCCAAATTTGTTTATCTTCATATACCACCAACGATTGGCAATGAGGTAGCTGGCATCGAGACTCTTTACTGGGATGTTGCCTCTGACAATGGTGAATGAGAGCAGTTCCTTCTCTCCCATGCGCTTGATGCCCAGACACACCTCGCTGCCCTTGGGACCCTTGAGGCGTTTCATAGCACCATCATTACTGATTGCTTTGCCCACGTAGAGAGAGTCGTCGATCGTAACGATACGGTCACCTGCCATGAGGCCCACCTTCTCGGCAGGTCCGCCCGAGATGACATCACTCACATAGATTGTGTCAGACTGAATCATAAACTGTATGCCGATGCCGCTGAAGCTGCCTCGCAGTTCCTGATTGCTATCCTCCACATCCTTGGCAGGTATGTACACCGAGTGCGGATCCAGTTCGGCCAACACTTTGGGTATGGTTTTCTCCACCAATGCCTCCACGTCAACGGTGTCAACATATTCATGTCCGATGACCTGTAGCAGCGACTCCAATTTATTGGTTGCGCTCAAGGGGCGTTCGAATCGGCATCCCACGAGCACAGAGCTTATGAGGGCCGCTACAAGGAGATATTTGCTATATATTCTGCGTTTCATTCTTCGATAGGTAAATATTCCACGATGATGCCTGCTCGCTCAAGCAAGTCAATACCATCGGTAAGGCGGTATTTCTCGCCATACACCACGCGCTTGATACCAGCCTGGATAATCAATTTGGCACACTCGATACAAGGCGATGCTGTCACATACAGTGTTGCTCCCTCGCTATTGTTGTTTGAGCGGGCAATCTTGGTGATGGCATTTGCCTCAGCATGTAATACGTATGGCTTGGTCACATTGTTCTCATCTTCGCATACATTTTCGAAGCCCGCGGGTGTACCATTATATCCGTCGGAGATGATCATCTTGTTCTTCACCACAAGTGCTCCCACCTTACGACGCTCGCAGTAGGAGTTCTCTGCCCATATCGTTGCCATGCGCATGTAGCGGCGGTCAAGTGCCTCTTTCTTATTGTCGGTCATTGTCAAAGTAATGTATTATGGATTAAACTTCGCGCGGTCGCCAAACTGCATGAAGTATTTCTTTGTATCGTCAAATAGACGTATATAGTTTGCATCGCCCTGATAGTAGTTCACATCGAGCAACTGCTTATACATCTGTCGGCCATAGCCCTCCAATGTTTCGGGATTACCCATCACCGTCTTCCATTCGGAGAACTTAAAGGTGCGCACCTTGCTGTGACCATCGGCCTCCCATAGGGTGCGCAGCTGACACCCCTGCGGCAGCGTCACCACGGCAGTGCCGTCGGTGAGCAGCAGCAGGTTGTATGCAGCAATATCGGTATGGCTATTGTAGTCGCCCATGGGAGTACCCATATTGGGGTTGTCCCAATCGGTTGTCTGATAAAATCCAGCCAAGTGCCACTCCTTGCCTGTGAAGATATACTCCACATCGTCCTCTTGCAAGCAACTGGTGAAGCTGACTGCGCAGAGTAGCATGAACAAGGCTTTCAATTTATCTACCATCTTACGTACTTTTTAGGATATCCCAATAGCTTACTTAATGATACCGTCGCGCTTCATCATGGCATCGATGGTAGCGTCCTGTCCGCGGAAACGACGGTAGAGCACCTTCGGATGCTCAGAGCTACCCTTCTCGAGCACGTTCTTACGGAACGATGTTGCAACGATCTCATTGTAGATACCCATCTGATCGAAGAGAGCGAAAGCATCGGCATCGAGCATCTCTGACCACTTATAGCTGTAGTAGCCGGCAGAGTAGCCGCCCGACATGATGTGGCCGAAACGTGTAGTCATGTTGGTACCCTCAACAGCATCGAGGAGTTGTGTGGGTGCCCATGCCTCCTTCTCGTAGGCTTTCACATCGCCTTCGAACGGTGTAGTGCGTGAATACCATGCCATATCGAGCATACCGAAGCTGAGCTGACGGATGCAAGCGTAGGCAGCATTATAGTTCTGTGCACGAACGATGCGCTCAATGAGTTCGTCAGGGATGAGTTCGCCTGTCTCATAATGGAAAGCGAAGGTAGCGAGGAACTCCTTCTTGGGCAAGAAGTTCTCCATAATCTGTGAGGGAAGCTCTACGAAGTCGCGATACACATTGGTACCACCCATTGAAGGATAGGTAGTAGCAGCAAAGATACCGTGCAGAGCGTGTCCAAACTCGTGAAGGAAGGTCTCAACCTCATCCTGTGTGAGCAGAGCGGGCTTGCTCTCGGTGGGCTTAGTGAAGTTCATTGTAATTGATACATGAGGGCGACTATCGACACCATCCTTCTTATACTGCTCCTTAAAGTTGGTCATCCAAGCACCTGAACGCTTGCCGGCACGGGGGAAGAAGTCTGTATAGATAACTGCAAGGTATGAGCCATCCTTGTCAAGTACATCGTAAGCCTTCACGTCGGGGTGGAACACGGGGATATCCTTGTTCTCTACAAAGGTGATGCCATAGAGGCGTGTAGCGAGTCCAAACACACCGTTAGTCACATTCTCAAGTTTGAAGTAGGGGCGCACCATCTCATCATTGAGGCTATACTTCTCGCTGCGCAACTTCTCTGAATAGAACGACCAGTCCCAAGCCTCGAGTTTGAAGTCGGCACCTTCAGTACGTGCAGCAATCTCCTGCACAGCCTTCACCTCTTCCTTTGCAGCAGGCAAGTAAGCATCGAGGAGCTGACCCAACAACTGATTTACGTTGACTGCATTCTCAGCCATGCGGTTCTCAAGTACATAGTCGGCGTGGCTCTCATAACCCAAAAGCTGAGCGATAGCGAGACGCAGGTTCACGATCTTCTTCACGTTCTCTTCGTTGTTGAACTCGTTGTCCTGCACGTTCTGTGTATTGTAAGCCATGTAAAGCTCACGACGCAAATCGCGGTCTTCGCAATACATCATCAAGGGACCGTAGCTAGGAGCCTGCAATGTAAAGGTCCATCCTTCGTGACCCTTCTCCTTAGCGGTCTGCGCAGCTGCCTCAAGAGCCGATTCGGGCATACCTTTGAGACGTGCGCTGTCTGTTACGTTGAGTGAGTAGGCGTTGGTAGCCTTCAGCATATTCTGATTGAAGGTAAGTGTGGTCATGCTCAACTCGGTGGTGAGTTCACGGTACTTAGCCTTATCCTCTTCGCTCAGGTTGGCACCATTGCGTGCAAAGCCATCGTAGCACTTCTGCAACAAACGCTGTTGCTCAGTAGAAAGAGCACGCTTATCAGCAGTCTCATACACCGCTTTCACGCGAGCAAAGAGTTTCTCGTTGAGTGAGATATTGTTTGAGTGCTCGGTGAGTACGGGAGACAACTTCTGAGCCAATGCCTGCATCTCGTCTGATGTTTCAGCACTGTTGAGGGTAAAGAACACAGTTACCACGCGGTCGAGCAACTCGCCGGCATACTCCAATGCCACGATGGTATTCTCAAAGGTCGGATCCTCGGGGTTGTTGATGATGGCCTCCACATCGGCCTCATGCTGCTTGATACCCTCCATCAAAGCAGGCTCATAGTGTTCAAGCTTAATCTTGTGGAAGGGAGCAGTCTCGTGCGGAGTCTTATACTCACTGAAGAAAGGATTTTTATTCATACAAGAAGTCAAGTTTAGTGTTGCACCCACTACGGCCATAGCACATAGAAGGCTTTTTGTCAATGTTTTGTTGTATTTCATAAGTCACAATTTATTTTAACACAAAGATACTACATTTCGCATAGATACGAAAAAAACAAACTGCTTTTTTCATTATCACGATGCCAGGAGAATTCTTATAAAGTGAGGAGCGGCATGGTCTATTCCATGCCACTCCATCTATCTATCCACGTTCAATACGTGTAAATGTATTGCGGTTTTATGCTGTAGCCAACTCCACCACTTTATCAACGGCGCTGATGATGCCGTCGGGGTTCTTACCACCTGCAGTAGCGAAGTGTGCCTGACCGCCACCACCACCTTGGATGAGCTTAGCAGCCTCACGTACGAGCCGACCTGCGTTCACACCCTTAGCAGTGAGGTCCTCGCTAGCCGATACGGTAAGCAGGGGCTTGTCGCTATCTACGCTACCGATGACTACGAGCAAGTTCTCTGTGATTTCGCCACGGAGCTGGAACACGATGTTCTTCACTGCCTCAGCGGGCATGGTTACTACAGCCTTGATCACGTTGACGCCGCCCACGCAGGCCATCTTCTGCAACAACTCTGCCTTGAGCGATGCAGCCTTCTCCTTCATGAACTCCTCAATCTGCTTCTTCAGATCGTCGTGCTCGGCGATGAACTTAGCGATGGTAGCCTTCAAGTCGGGAGCATTGTGGAAGAGCTGACGGATGTCGTTCATATTGTCCTGCATCTTGTCGAGCATCTCCTCTACCTTAGCGCCGGTGATGGCCTCGATACGGCGTACACCAGCAGCGATACTGCTCTCGCTCACGATCTTCACCATACCAATCTTACCGGTAGCGCTCACGTGGGTACCACCACAGAACTCGATAGAGTTACCAAATTGGATTACACGCACGAGGTCGCCATACTTCTCACCGAAGAGAGCGATAGCACCCAACTCACGAGCCTTCTCGATAGGAAGGTTGCGGTATTCGTTGAGCTCTACATTGGCACGAATCTTGTCATTTACCAAGTGCTCTACCTGGCGGAGCTCCTCGTCGGTTACCTTCTGGAAGTGTGAGAAGTCGAAACGCAATGAGTCGGGAGTAACGAGTGAACCCTTCTGCTCAACATGTGTGCCCAATACCTCACGCAATGCCTCGTCGATGAGGTGAGTACATGAGTGGTTAGCAGCACAAGCCTCACGCTTCTCAGTATCCACGCAAGCCATGAACTCTGCTTCGGGATGCTCAGGGAGCTTGGTGGTGATATGTACAGAAAGTCCATTTTCCTTCTTGGTATCGATGATGTCGATTGTCTCGTATTCGCTTACGATAGCACCGGTGTCGCCCACCTGACCACCGCTCTCAGCGTAGAAAGGAGTCTTGTCGAGTACAATCTGATAGAGTTCCTGCTTCTTCTGTGTCACCTTACGGTAGCGGAGGATGCGTGCATCGTGCTCGGTGTAGTCATAACCAACGAACTCACTCTCGCCTTCGGCCAATACCACCCAGTCGCCCAAGTCTACAGCAGCAGCATTACGAGCGCGAGCCTTCTGCTTGTCCATCTCAGCGGTAAACTCTGCGATGCATACGCTCATGTCATTCTCGCGGAGGATGAGCTCGGTGAGGTCGAGGGGGAAGCCGTAAGTATCATAGAGGGTGAAAGCATCTACACCGCTGATCTCGCTCTTGCCTGCAGCACGAGTATCGGCAATCACCTTGTCGAGCAAGCGGATACCTGTCTCCAAAGTGCGGAGGAACGACTCTTCCTCCTCCTTGATAACCTTCTCGATGAGCACCTGCTGTGCCTTCAATTCGGGGTAAGCATCGCCCATGCTCTCGATGAGTACAGGGATAAGGCGATACATGAATGCCTGCTTCTGACCGAGGAAAGTATAAGCATAGCGTACGGCACGACGAAGAATACGACGGATAACATAACCTGCCTTTGCATTTGAGGGGAGCTGTCCGTCAGTGATAGAGAATGCGATGGTACGGATATGGTCAGCGATTACGCGCATAGCCACATCGTTCTTAGCGTCCTCACCATATACCTTGCCAGACATAGCGGCAATCACCTTGATGATGGGCTGGAACACATCGGTGTCGTAGTTTGAAGTCTTGCCCTGCATAGCCATGCAGAGACGCTCAAATCCCATACCGGTATCGATAACCTTTGCGGGAAGACCCTCGAGGCTACCATCAGCCTTGCGGTTGTATTGCATGAACACGAGGTTCCAAATCTCAATCACCTGCGGGTGATCGTGGTTCACCATCTGTGCACCGGGTACCGCAGCTTTCTCCTCCTCAGAACGGAGGTCGATATGGATTTCTGAACAGGGGCCGCAGGGACCTGTGTCACCCATCTCCCAGAAGTTATCCTTCTTGTTACCGTTGATGATATGGTCCTTGGGCAAGTGGCGCTCCCAGATAGCAGCAGCCTCATCGTCGCGATCGAGACCCTCCTCCTTGCTACCTTCGAATACGGTAGCGTAGAGGTTCTTGGGGTCGAGCTTGAGCACATCTACGAGGTACTCCCACGCCCAGTCGATAGCCTCCTGCTTGAAGTAGTCGCCAAATGACCAGTTACCCAACATCTCAAACATGGTGTGGTGATAGGTGTCGTGACCCACCTCTTCGAGGTCGTTGTGCTTACCGCTTACACGGAGACACTTCTGTGAGTCGGCCACACGCTTATACTTGGCTGCCGCATTACCGAGGATGATATCCTTAAATTGGTTCATACCGGCATTGGTAAACATCAGCGTGGGGTCGTCCTTCACTACCATCGGAGCTGAGGGCACAATCTGGTGACCCTTGCTCTCAAAGAAACTCTTAAAAGATTCTCTAATTTCTTTTGCTGTCAACATAGTTGTATTTTGTTTTTAATTTTTTCCGTTTTTGCTAAATAGCTTGCAAAGATAGTGCAAGCTGAGAGAAAATGCAAGTTTACTTGCGATTTTCCGAAGCGCAGCCTATCTTCAAACTGCAAAACAGATTAGAGATAGTGCAAGCTGAGAGAAAATGCAAGTTTCAACGAGCGAACGTAGAGAAATACCTGATTTTTATCTACTGAGCGAGGCAGAAACTCAACTAAGTTAAGTTTACATGCAATTTTCCGAGGCGCAGCGTATATTCTACAACCTTGCAAAAAGACAGTACAAGCCTATAGAAAAATTCGGCAAGCCTCAAAAAACTGCTCACAAGCCTTGAAACATCAGATCAAACACAAAAAGAGGAAGACAAGACCTCAAAATGCAATGTACATATTGCAGCAAAAGCACCAAATAAACAAACTGAATTAAAAAAGTTCTTCCAACGTGTACTTTTTACACTTATTAACACTGAAACGCTTGCATGATAGCTAAAAACGCCTTATCTTTGCAGTGTAAATTTTTCATGGTATTAGATTTTTCTTAATGTTGCAAGCTGGTCGTCGTGATGACGGCCGTCTTTGTTTTTAAACACCTACTATTCTAAACACAAAATAAAAGGGGGCATACCGTGCGGTATCCCCCCTTACTTATATCAACGAACAATCAACGCTTGAATGTATTACGTTCCACTTCCTTTCCGTTCAACAGGAAGAGAACTTCGAAGGTGCCCTGCTCGACATCACTTGCCACGGGAAGTGTAGCTGTAGCTGAAGCGTAGGGAGCGAGCGATTCGATGGCTGCACGGCCTAAGGAATTGCCATCGTGGAGTACCTCTATCTCTGCAGCTTGTGAAGCCGAAAGACCATAGTTCTCAACAGCGACTACAAGGTTTCCTTGCTCCTTATCGTAACGGGGACGGCGGGCCGAGAGCAGCGCGGGCTGATAGTCTACATAGGGAAGGCGGGCGTAGCCGAACACCATCTGTCCCTTAGCATCCTTACCTATGAGTTTGGGAGCCCACTCGTCTGCTGTAATGCCACTACCCTTGCCACTAAAGGTGATGATAAGGTCGCGGCCTGAAGCCTTGGTGCGCAACACTTTGCATCCACGACCAAAGTTAACCTCACCAAAGGATCCGAAGCGGAGCGATGCGATGTCGAGGTCGGTAAGGGGATCAAAGCCCTCTTCAGCACGCACCTTTACCTCGATGCGCTTAGTAGATGCCGTGATGGGTTCTGCATTGAGCACCTCGAGGAGAAGTCCCTTGTTGAGGGGGATGCTGATATTCTTGGAACTGTGGCGGTCGCCGGGGAGGTCCTCCCACTTGATGGTATCGATGACAGCAAAGTTGGCTTGTATGGCGCGACCATAGTCATCTTGGAAGATCTTGAGGCGCTCGTACTTGAACCAATGTTCTACCTCGCCATCAGCATGATACGACACTCCGGGAACGTAGGCTTCGCCCTGCTCGGTAACCCAGTGCACACCATCCTTAGAGCGCTGGTAGAAGGCGATGCGGCCCAGCCAGTCGTTGACGATGAGGTGATACTGCAAACTGTCGCGCCAGAGTACAGGGTCTTCAAACTCACCTCGCACGGCGGGATATACGCGCTTATCGGTAAGCTGATGATAGGCATCCAATCCATCGCGGCTCACCCAAATGCCACCGCCACGGCACACCATGAGGCGTGAGCCATCGGGACGGCGAGCAAAAGAGAGGTTTGACAAGCCTTCAATGATTCTACGGTCACGAGCGTCGAATTGGAACTTACCAAAGGTCCACACGAGGCTGCTTTCGTTCTCGGCAATGTAGTAGCCATCGATGGTATATACAACGACACGACCATCGTCAAGACGGTAAGCTTCGGGGTTGTGACCCTTACCTACAGAGTTGACAATGCGGAACGGACCGATGGGATTGTCGCAAGTGGCGTGGAATACGGTAGAATTGCCCCAAAACATATGACCCTTGGGAGACAGTTCGGGCCAGCCACATACGTAGAGGTGGTAGATGCCATCGGCAGTCTGCAAAATATTACCGCCCCAGAAAGAGATGTCGGGGTGTTCAATGCCGTTGTCAATATAGCGTCCTTGTACGCTGTCGGTACCCCAAAGATTTTGTCCTTTGGTACCATCGGGCATGGGAAGGAAACGATCCATAAAGCGGGCACCATGAATGAGGTTGTCCCACTCTGCAGGACGCTCACGATCTGTAACCTGAGCCTGCAAAGTATGGCTAAGTGCTATTGCAGTAAGGATAGAAACGATTTTTTTCATAATATCAATGATTTCATGTATTTATATTAATGATAGTGAAGATAATCCACATCAATCCAACCCTTTTCAGCTTGATTGTTGAAGGTGTAGATACCTACGCGGTCGCCACGATAATGTCCCCACACCATGCGGTAGGGGTGTCCGAAGGGAATGAAGTGGTCGCCATCAAGGCTATAGTAGTAGGTAGACATGCCATCGAGTCCCCAGCGTGTCTGCAGCCATACATAAGATTGCTCTATGGGCTCACCTCTATGGTAGCGACCGTTGATATGTTGCTCAATATAGCGCACACCCTCTTCTTGTACGATGCCTAAGCCTGAGCTCTCGGCAGAGAAATGGCAGAGTCCTGCATGCTGCCCGTCAGCCATGTGGGTGATATCAATCTTCACCGTAACGCAGTTTGACTGTGTACGCCAAGTGCGCTGAGTGAGGGTGTTGCCCGCCTTGAACAAGTTATTGGGTTCTAAGGGACGGAAAGCGTATAGGCGCATCCATCCCGCACGCTCGGTGAGTGAGAACATCTCGGTGCGAGGCTGATAGTTCCACTGCCATTGCGGAGAGAGGGTGGCATTGTCAAAGTCATCACTACGTGCGATGCTGAGTTTCTTTTGACCTGTAGCGGGCATAGCTCCCTGCCATACCATCGAACCAACGGGGCCGTTGCTACGGTCACCTATCATTGGCCATCCGTCGACCCACTCTACGGGAAGCAGACTTGCGATGCGGCCACTCCAGTCGCCCGAGCCATGATGGGTAAAGAAGTACCAGTTGCCATCGGGGCCCTCTACGATGCCACCCTGATTGGGTTCATTAGACTCGCGGCAAGGGAGCAAGAGTTGAATTTCCTCCTTGAAGTCGCCCGTAAGTTTAGTGTCGCGCTTGGCCATCACGTAGCGACCCAGGTGATGCTGATGCTCGCTGAAGATGAGATAGTAATACTTTCCGTGACGGATGAGTTTGTTGGCCTCGCGGTGATTACCTTCGTTGATGAGCTTAGCACTCTTGAGGTCGATGCTCTTGCAATCGTCGGCCATGCGGAACATATAGGTCTTGCAGTTGTCGCGGAAGCAGGTGCCGAGGAAGTAACCACGCCCTTTATCGTCCCAGATAGCGGTGCAGTCATCCCATCCGGCATCAGCCATAAGGCAAGTGAGTGGCTCCCAAGGACCAGCTGCTTCGGGGGCTGATGTCACGAAATAGCCCTCTTCGGGAGTTCCGAAGAATACGTAGAAGCGATTATTATGGTAGCGTATAGAGCCTGCCCACACACCACGTCCGTAGCGATCCATGCGCTGCCAACCCAGTTCGGGGCCTATCTGTGTAAGATCAGTAACGGCATTGCCTACCACCTCCCAGTTGACAAGGTCGGTAGAGTGCAGCACGGTCATGCCCGGCGAGAACTGCATGGTAGAGGAGATGGCATAGTAGTCGTTGCCCACACGGATGCAGTCGAGGTCGCTATAATCGGAAGGGAGCACAGGGTTGCAGTAGGCACTGTCCGTCTGCTGTCCCCACTGGTTCCACTCACCCCAACGAACTTGGGCTGTGACAACGGCACTCAATGTGCAAGATAAGGCTATAATGCTTAAGCGTTTCATTATCCTTTCAAATATTAAAACAATGGTATTAATTCCTAAATTTTAATCGTTGGTTTCTGGTTCAATACACTCTCCATTCCCACACACCCTTGACACCTTGGGTAATAGTAACACGGAGGTAGCGGTAGCGAGCACGGATCGTGTCGGTATGAGGTGAGCGCTTCTGCACATCGGCATGCACGCCACAGGTATACCATGTGACTCCGTCTGTAGAGCCCTCAAGCACATAGGCATGACCTGCTGTGGGGCGCACAAAACAGAGTTCGCTCTTGCGGATGCGGCGACATTTACCGAGGTCTATAGTGAGCTGCGGCAGCGCATCGTCAGCAGCAGCCATCCAGCGCGAACCATTGGCGCCATCGATGGCAAAGGCAGGCACGTGCGACTCGGTGCGACGACAACGCTCATCCTTAAAGTAGCGTATAGCCTTCGGGACCAACACCGATGAGGCAGTAGCCACTACTGGCTTCAGTTCTTTGGGGCCCTTCACCTTGCGCAGAGCTCCCACGCCATCCATTGTCACCTTGACGCGACGGATAGTACCATCCTCATTGAACTCCATTCGATTGACATAGGTCTGACGGTTGGTGCTATTGCGGCCAAACTCCAGGAAGGCAAAGTAGTAATCGTCTCCATCATTGAATACGCAGCCATGGCCCGGGCCAAAGACTCCCATCTCGATATCGGTGGTAGACACCAAGTCGTCGGCAGGCACCTCGTAAGGGCCGAAGGGCGACACGCGACTCATCATATAGTAATACTCGTAGCGCTCGTCACCACCAATTGTATACATATAATAATATATGCCATTGCGTTTGAAGAAGATGGGGCCTTCAGAATACTCCTTACGACGTGTAGTGAGTGTGGTGATAGAGTCGAGCGTCACCATGTCGGGTGCCAGGCGTGCCACTTGGCGGCCTCCCCAGAAGGCATAAGCACGGCCATCATCGTCGATAAACACCTCCGTATCGATACCATAGCGATTCTCGCCTTGCAGCAATGTAGATTCTTCGCTATAGGGGAGCACAAACTTATCGGCACCACGCACCAACTTAAAGGGACCCTCGGGGCTTTCGGCCTCAGCGGCATACATATGTCCGTTGATGGTGGGGTATATATACCACTTGCCATTAGCTGCGATGGCCTTACTGGGAGCCCAATACTTCTGCTCAGCAGCCGAGGGGAAGTAGTTGCCCTCGAAGCTCCAGTGCACAAAGTCGGTCGACTTCCACACGGTGGGAGGGCCCGAGGTCTCCAATCCACGTCCATAGCCATCGATTGTAGCATAACAATAGAAGGTGCCATCCACAAGGATGATACTGGCGTCGGCAATCATATCGGGCACGAGCGCCTTTCCAAAAGGATTGACATCTTGTGCATTAGCGATGCAGAGGCATTGACACAATGCCAGCGCTGCGAGGATAGTCTTCTTCATCTTATTTTACGGTTTTAATTACTGCTACATATCCGCCACGAGGAGCCATGTGAATAGTGTTGGGCATGGCGGTTGCCTTCGCCGAGGACTGTGAGGCGAGGTCCCATGCGCGGGCTTCACCCTCCACATCGCCAAAGCTCTGCACGCAGTACTCGCCCTTACCAAGGAAGCTCCAGTCAACAGCAATGCTCTGCTCAGTGTCAAGACCATTCATGATACCCACATACCAGGTGTCGCCCGAACGGCGTGCCATAGCTACCCATTCTCCAGGATATCCCGAGAGAAGTTTCGTATCGTCCCATGCGGTAGGGAGATTGGCGATGAGCTGCTGCACCTCTGCAGGCTGATCCAAGAATCCCGAGGGGCGGTCGGCAAGATGCTGCAGGGTCGACTCAAACACGATGGTCAGCGCCAACTCATGAGCATGGGTTGTGATGTGCGGATTTTGTGAATCGGTAAATGCACAAGGCGTATAGTCCATCGGGCCTATCACGTTGCGAGTGAAGGGCAAGGTGTTGTTATGCCATGCTGCATTGGGAGTAAGGCGACCATTGTTGTTGTACCACTCGGCGCCATACACTGCCTCTGACGACATAAAGTTCGGATAGGTACGCTGCCAGCCGCGGGGGATGGTAGCACCATGGAAATTCACCATGAGCTTATGCTTAGCTGCTGCATCCAAGATGTCGAGATAGTAATTCATCATCTCGATATTATCGGCTCCAAAGAAGTCGACCTTAACACCCTTGACACCCATGCCACTTATCCAAGCAAACTCGCGGTCGCGACTCTCCGGGTCGTTGAGTCGGTAACCCGGACCAGGGCCACTGCACCAAGCCGTAGAAGAATTGTACCATATCATGGGTTTCACGCCCTTGCTCTGACTGTAAGCCAAGGCATCAGGCAAGGTACCTCCGTTGTGCATCACATCCCATTCGGCATCGATAAGCACATAGGGAAGATCCAACGTATCGGCAAAGTCAATATACTGCTTTACGATCTGATAATCCTGCGAGCCGTGGTTATATGCCCAGTATACCCATGACACCACTCCAGGCTTAATCCATGAGGTATCCTCGAGGCGGCAAGGGTCACTCACGTCTGTAACGAGGGTCGACTCCACCACGTCGGCCAATGAGCCCACGATAGCCAAGCGCCAAGGCGACTTCCACTCTGTAGGGCAGGTGAAACGCTCTTCGACGAGTTCCACCTCGTATGTAGAAGCATTGTCCGTATTAGCAAGGTAAGCGCCACATTGGTCGCGCAGCACATTTGCCTCGGCCAGCAGCACGAAGGTAGCCTCACCCGGTTGGAACAATGCAGGCATATTCCACTGACGACCTTTGTTGTGTGCCACACCATCCGTGTTGGGAAAATAAAAGTCTTCGTATCCCACTGCATAGGGTTGTGTCCAGCGCTTGATGCCATCGGCAAACACATATTGGGTATGCTCACCTGTCACCACCTCGCCCTCAAGGGCTTCAGTCTCGTAGCGGAAGGCAAGACCATCGTTGTAGAGACGTGCCACGATGCGCACCTCATTGCCATCGCCATCTTCAAGGCAGTAGATGTACTCATTCGCTTCGTTGTGGCACTGACTGCGCTTACCACTGATCATCGCATAGTCATCCACGTGGAGCACGGGGCCTGTCACCCCTTTGAAGATGAGTCCCTCACCATGTCCGCTCTCCGTATCGATACCAACATTGTTGATATTGAGCACCTCCACCTTTCCATTATCCGAGTTGTGATACAGAGTAAGGCTCAATGCTCCGCTGGGCGAAACATCGTGTGCAAGTTTCAATTGTCCATTGGGAGAACGCTGCATACCCCCGTCGCACGAGGTCATAGCAAACAAAGCAATCAAGGCACAAAACAAAGTGCGCAACGAATGTGTATTCATAAGTATTATCGTTAAAATTATTATCTTTTGCGAAGATAGCAAATATATGGAAAAAGATAAAACAAACGCCCGCATTTTTGTCGGAAAGTCAGAAAAGAGCAAAGAAGAAATACTATTTAACAGATAAAAAGGGCACAGCAAACAAAGTTTTACGAGATTTAGCTTAACTTTGCATTAACATTGCCAACCAACGAAAGAGAAGAAGAATGAAAACAGATATATTATCGAATGGCCGAGCCTACCTCATCGATCAGCAGCAGTTTTACCCCTTTTTGGAGACGCTGCAGAGGGAGGTGCGCGAAGCACAGCTCACCGAGTTGGAGTATGAGCTGAGCGGCATCGTACACACCTACGAAGCCCTACTCGACTACTATGAGCAGGGCATTGCCGACCCCGAGCGCCACCGCGTATACCGCCAGCTCGTGGGCCAAGCCTTACAAATCAGCGACCGCTGTACCATAGCCCTGCACGGAGCCAAGGAGCTACCCTACTACACCGCGCAGCAGCGCAGCGTGCGACGCGAACCCATACAAACCTACTGCCAACAGTTGGAAGCCTTTGCCGATGGCATCAAAGCCACCCGCGACCCCGAGCAACTGAAGCAGCTGGCCGCCACACATGACAAGCAGTTGGCCGCCCTCTTTGCCGACCTATGGACACAAGACAGGTGGAATGCCACCACGGCTGCCGAGGCCGACAAGCTGCTGCTCTCGCCCACCATCACGACGGCCGACCAATGCACCATCGTGAGTGCCGTAACGTTGAGCCTCCTGCGCATGTTTGATCCCCTGAAGATGCTCTTCCTATGCGATGCCTACTACCATCCGCAGACCCCCGTAAGCATGCGTGCCCTCGTGGGCATCGTCATCATCAGCTACTGCTGGGCAAGCCGCATGCACTGGTATAGCGAGGTGCAGTCGCGCCTCTCCCTCCTGAGCGAAGACCCCCTCTTCAGCGAGCAGGTATGCGAGGTGGTGTTGCAGTTTACCCGCAGCACCAATACCGAGGAGATAGAGCGCAAGATGCGCGAAGAGATCATCCCCGGCCTGATGAAGAACCCCAAGCTGCGCCAGATGCCCGGCATCACCAAGGACGAGCAAGGCACTGACGACATCAACCCCGAATGGGAGCAGTGGATGCACGAGAGCGGCCTCGAGGAGAGCATGCGCGAGATCACCGAGTGGCAGATGGAGGGCGCCGATGTCAACATGAGCACCTTTGCCCAGCTGAAGCGCTACCCCTTCTTCTACACCATCATGAACTGGTTCCGCCCGTTCGACCTGTGGCAAGCCGATATACTCAGCATCGTGGGTACCCCCGGTGGCGACAGCAACCCATTGGCAAGCACCGTGCTACAATCCAATTTCATGTGCGACTCCGACAAGTACTCCTTCTGCTATGCCATCCGCGAGATACCGCAGATGCAGCGCGATGCCATGATGGCACAGCTCGAAGAACAGAACAAGGCCATGAAGGAGCATGCCGACATGCCCGACCTGAAGCGACTAAGCAAGCAGACCACCCAAAGCGTGATGCGCCAATACGCGCAGAACCTCTACCGTTTCTATGTGCTCTTCCCCAATGTGCAGGAGTTTGACAACCCCTTCAGCCGCCTCATATCGTATCCCAAGTTTGACAATCCACTCTACGACAGCATCGTACAACCCACGAACCTGTTCAAACTCATCGGACTCAACATCAAGCAGAAGGATTACCCCCGCGCCATCGACTTCTTCAGTCTGCTCCAGCAGCACCACCCCGAGAGCATGGAGGCCACCCAATTGCAACAGTTGGGCCTATGCTACCAGAAGATGAAGCGATACGATGCCGCCATCGAAGCCTACACCAAGGCCGACCTGCTCAAGCCTGACAGCTACTGGACGGTGCACCATCTGGCACAATGCCACCGCGAGAAGGGCAACTACAAGAAGGCCTTCCAATACTACGAGATTGCCGAGAGCATGAAGCCCGACAACCTCAGCCTCACCTACCATGCCGCCGAGGCACTCTTCGAAATGAATCACTACGAGGCAGCCATCCCCCGCCTGCACAAGCTCGATTACCATCACCCCGAGTCGCTCAAGGTGGTGCGCATGCTGGCCGATAGCTACCTCCTCACCGGCAAGGCGCAGCAGGCAGTGCGCTACTACGAGCGCATAGCACAAGAGCATGCCGATGAGCTCACCTCCGGCGACCTGCGCAACATGGCCTGCTGCTACTGGCTCATGGGCGACCGCAAGCGCTGCTTCGAGCACCTGCTGCTGGGCGAGAAGCTCTACTCCGAAGAGCTGACGGGCGAGCCCTATGCCGATGCCGTAGCGGCCGAGATGGAGTTTATCGAGCGGTTTGCCACCAACAAGGAGGAGGTCGCCTTCCTCTACGATGCCTATTGCAGGTATAAGAAGAAGCAATAAAAAAAAGAAGGGTTCACCCAGCGGTGAACCCTTTCTTTTATCTATAGCGAAGCTTTCTTACTTCTCATCTTCGATGGCAGTCACATCCTGCACCTGAGTCTTCTTGCCCAAGTACTCGGGGAGGCTCATGCCTGCAAGGTCAAAGAGGTCGCTCAACGGAGGAACCGACTTCATCAATCCAGACACGAAGTTGGCAGTAGAACCCTTGCCGTCAGCGCCATTGCCCGAATCCCATACAGTAACGTGATCAATGTTAACCCCCTTGACAGCCTCAACCTGTGTCTTAACCAGCTCAGGCAGCTTCTCCAGCAACAGCAACATATACGCCTTGTTGGCATCACCACCGGCAGCCTGCACCATCTTATCGTAACCGGCAGCCTGCTTGGTCAGGATCTCATACAAACCCTTCGCCTCAGCCTCCATCTTAGCATAGATAGCGTCAGCCTCACCCTTTGCCTTCACGCGAGCCTTCTCAGCCTCTGCTTCAGCCTCGATGATACGACGTTGCTTCTCTACCTCCTCGGGCACGATAATGTTAGCCTGTTGGGTCGAGCGCTCACGTTCGGCACGAGCAAGCTCTGCGTCCTTTTCCGCTGCATACGCTTCCTGCAAAGCCTTCGCCTGTTGCACCTTCTCAGCAGCAGTAGCCAAGCGGTTGGCCTCAGCCTCCTTCTCACGACGGAAAGCGTTTGAGTTGGCAATCTCAATCTGCGCGTTGTTCTCACCCTTTACGGCGATAGCGTTAGCCTCCGATGTCTTGATACGGGTATCACGCACAGCCTCAGCCTTACCGATTTCACCATACTTATCCTGCTCAGCCACGCTTACCTTAGCCTCGTTGATAGCCTTTGCAGCAGCCTCCTTACCGAGAGCCTCGATATAGCCTGACTCGTCCTTGATATCGGTTACGTTTACGTTGATGAGACGCAAGCCAATCTTCTTGAGCTCCACCTCCACGTTCTTAGAGATGTTTTCAAGGAACTTGTCACGGTCGCTATTGATCTCCTCGATTGACATGGTAGCGATTACCAGACGCAACTGACCGAAGAGGATATCACGAGCCAACTCCTGGATTTCGCTTGATGTCAAGCCCAGCAGACGCTCAGCAGCGTTGTTCATTGAGTCGGGCTCGGTAGAGATACCTACTGTGAAGCGGCAAGGCACGTCCACGCGGATGTTTTGGCGTGAGAGCGCATTGGTCAAGTTGGCATCGATAGAGATGGGTGTAAGGTTCAGGTACGCATAGTCCTGAATGATGGGCCATACAAACTTACCACCACCATGTATACATTTGGCCGAACCGCCACCTGTCTTACCATACACTACCAGAATCTTGTCTGACGGACAACGTCTGTAGCGACGAATCACTGCTGCTATGGTAGCAAATCCTACTACTACCAAAATCAGTCCTAAAAATGCAATGTTCATAGTTCTTGATGTTTTAAATGGTTTATTTCACTCTTGTTATCTATTTCTCTCAATCCGCGTTTTAATTTTCAATTTTCAATTAAAATCACACTCTCTCCACCTCGAGCAGTTCAGAGCCTATCACCTTGGTAATGCGCACCTTGGCACCGGTAGGTATTGTCTCCCCTTCGGTCATAGCCTCCAGCTCGTGCATTGAGCCGCGCACGCTCACCATCACCTTGCCCACACCCTGCTTGTTGCCGGGGATTCGCAGGTAGGTATCAGCAATCTGTCCCAACGCCTCCTCCATCTGGAAGGTCTTGTCGGTCGACAATTTCATCACCTGGCGTATGATGAGTACAAACACAAACACGAAGAACAGGCCCACACCCATGGCAGCCAGTTGTAGCCACATCATATTGGGTATCGACTCACTGAGCACCACGCCAGCCCAGCCGTAGCCGAGCATGAAGTTGATCAAGTTGCGGAAGGTGAAGTAGCCCGATACGCCATCGAGTTCCACGTCCTCAAATCCAGCGCCATCCTCCGTATCGGCATCGAGACCGAGGAACGCCATAATAGTCTGTATCAAGAAGAAGACAGAAGCAATAATTGCCAACCCCCAAAATACCTGCATCGGGAGTTCCAATGCGAAAAACTTGTCCATCATAGTCAAATCGTTTTTTAGTGTATGCATCTGCAAATGTACAATAATAATAAATATATCCTATCAGTTATCCACTTTTTTTTGTTAAAAATACCAAAATTCCACCGCATCCTTTCCTAACAAAAAAAGAACAGCCGCACTCAAGCAGAGACGGCTGTATAGATTACCCGACTGACGGGATATCAATAGTTCTCCGGCTTGATTTGGAAGTGAGCCTGCGGGTGGTCACATACGGGACATACCTCGGGAGCCTCCTTGCCTACGCAGATGTGTCCGCAGTTGCGGCACTGCCAGATGCAGTCGCCCTCGCGCGAGAACACCAACTTACCCTGCACATTCTCCAGCAACTTGCGGTAGCGCTCTTCGTGCTCCTTCTCGATGGCAGCTACGCCCTCAAACTGCTCTGCGATAGCGATGAAGCCCTCTTCGCGAGCCTCCTTAGCCATCTGTGCATACATATCGGTCCACTCCTCGTGTTCGCCTGCAGCTGCAGCAAGCAGGTTCTCAGCTGTTGAGCCGATGCCACCGAGGTGCTTGAACCACAACTTTGCGTGCTCCTTCTCATTATCGGCAGTCTCCTGGAAGATAGCAGCAATCTGCTCATAACCCTCCTTCTTAGCCTTTGAGGCAAAGTAAGTATACTTGTTGCGTGCCTGTGACTCACCAGCGAAAGCTGTCCACAAGTTCTGTTCAGTCTTTGTACCTTTCAATTCTTTCATATTCCTATTATATATTATATGTGATAGTTAAAATTCCTTTCGCAAAGTTACACCATGTTTGGCATATTTCAAGCACGCACGGCGAAAAACTTTTTATGTTTTACAACATATATATCATCCCCGTGTTGCCAACAAAAAAAAACGCGCAGCATACATCGTATGCTACGCGTTCGTAACCCATGTTTGTGCGCCTGATAGGACTCGAACCTACACGTATCGCTACACCAGATCCTAAGTCTGGCGCGTCTACCAATTTCGCCACAAGCGCAAAGGCGGGTGCAAAGTTAGACATTATTTTTTGAAATGCAAGTCATCCGCCCCAAATTATTTTCTTCTCCTCTCGCACACGTTCTGCGCCATATGTTAAAAAATGATAAAATTTCCCTCTTCTTTCTTCATTTTTACGATGTTGCTATATCTTTGCCTCGGTAAAAAGATTCGAAGTTGTTTGGATTTCATCTCGAGTTTAGCCTCAGATAATCCGAGAAGTACTTCAAGCACATATTAACGATAACACTCTAAAACACTACTCCTTGCCGATGGAGCATTCAATGTACAACACCCTACTGCAACTCCCCTTGTTTCAAGGCATGAGCCGCGCCGAGCTTTCCGAGGTGATAGAAAAGGTCAAGTTGCACTTCCTCAAGATTGGGGCAAAGAAAAAACTATTCTCTCAGGGCGAGCCCTGCAACAAGCTCGTGTTCCTGCTCAGTGGCGAGCTCACTGCCGAGACCCACGCCCCCTGCGGCACCTTCTCCCTGATTGAGACCTTCGACAAGCCCCAGCTGATCGAGCTCCACTCCCTCTTCGGCCGATGTCCCAGCTACAAGGCCACCTACACCGCCAAGAGCGAGATATCGCTGCTCACCATCGACAAGCAGTTTATCTACGACGTGCTCGACAAGTACGAGGTGTTCCGCATGAACCTCTTCAACCAGCTCAGCCACAAGGTAGAGCAGCTCCACACCCACGCCTGGAGCATCAGCCCCCAATCGCTCGAGGGGCGCATCGCCCACCTCGTGCGCAGCCTCTGCACCACGCCTCACGGTCCCAAGACCCTACGCATCAAGATGGACGACCTCTCCGCCTTGCTCGACGATACCCGCCTCAACGTATCGCGCGTGCTCAACAAATGGCACCAATCGGGCCTTATCGAGAAGCGCCGCAAGGAGTATGTCTTCCACGCGCTCCCCACTTTCTGATACAAAATTTCGTTTTCTGCCGATTTATCATTACTTTTGCCGAAACGAAATCACTAAAAGAAATCTACCTATGATTATCGATGCACATGCCCATCTGTGGCTCAAGCAAGACACCGTAGTTGACGGCCTCCCCATCCGCACCCTTGAGGGTGGTCGCTCGCTCTTCATGGGCGAGGTGCGCCAGATGGTGCCCCCCTTCATGGTCGATGGTGTCAACAGCGCCGAGGTGTTTCTCTCCAATATGGACTACGCCCAAGTATCGGCCGCCGTCATCACCCAGGAGTTTATCGACGGTATTCAGAACGACTACCTCCTCGATGTAGCGCGCCGCTACCCCAACCGCTTCCTCGTGTGCGGCATGTGCGAGTTTCGCAAGCCTCACTTCCTCGACCATGCCCGCCAGCTGCTCGACGAAGGTTTCCGTGCCCTCAAGATACCTGCCCAGCGCCTGCTGCTCAAGGAGGGCCGCGTGTGGCTCACCTCCGACGAGATGATGCAGCTCTTCCACCTCATGGAGGAGCGTGGCGCCATCCTTTCCATCGACCTTGCCGACGGTGCCCTGCAGGTAGCCGAGATGGAGGAGGTCATCGCCGAGTGCCCCCAGCTGAAGATTGCCATCGGCCACTTCGGCATGGTCACCCGTCCCGAGTGGCAAGAGCAGATCAAGCTGGCCCGCCACGAGAA
>JAFZFZ010000092.1 GCA_017557005.1 Bacteroidaceae bacterium
GCCATAGACTAAATTCAATGCCTAAAGATACAAAAACTTTAGGATATATCAAAGCCCCAGCTTGTGAAAGTAGGGGCTTTGTGAATATAACAAGAGGGTGCGTCGTTTTGACACACCCTCTTTTTATTTATAAAATATCAATATTATTAATTACTTTTGCACCGCAAAATAGGTATTAGCAATCACAAACCACAAAATCATAAAATGAAAACAAAAACATTAGCAACCTTGGCCGTGGCGGCACTCGCCACCGTGGCCTGCACCAACAACAAGAGTATGGAATCAGGTATCCGTCCCGAGAACCTCGACACCACCGTCATTGCCGGTGACGATTTCTATCAGTATGCTTGTGGTGGTTGGATGAAGAATCATCCGCTCACAGGCGAGTATTCACGCTTCGGCAGCTTCGACAAACTTGCCGAGGACAACCGCGAACAGCAGCGTACCCTCATCGCCGAAATCGCAGCACAAGAGAATGCCGCTGGCACTGTAGCACAGAAGATTGGCGACCTCTACAACATGGCTATGGACAGTACTGCACGCAACGAGCGTGGCTACGAGCCCATCCGTCCCGTGATGGAGCGCATCGCCACCCTCAAGAACAATAGCGAGGTGATGCCTCTCGTAGCTGAGCTCTCACGCCAGGGCATGGGCAGCTTCTTCCATGTATACATCGATGCCGACATCATGGATAGCAAGCAGAACCTGGTACAGATCTATCAGGGCGGTATCGCATTGGGCGAGAAAGAGTACTACCTCGACACCGATGAGGCAACCACCAACATCCGCGAGGCTTACAAGAAGCATATCGTTAACATGTTCCGCCTTGCAGGCTTCGAGGAGGCAGTAGCAAACAAGAAGATGGAGGCTGTAATGAAGATTGAGACAGCATTGGCCGACAAGTCATTCAGCGCTACCGAGCAGCGTGACCCCGCAGCCAACTACCATAAGTTGACCATCGAGGAGCTGAAGAGCCAGTTCACTGGCATCGACTGGGACACCTACTTCACCACCCTCGGCATTGCCGACCTCAAGGAACTGAGCGTATCACAGCTCGAGCCCATCAGCGAGGTATGCCGCATCGTAAATGAGGAGCCCACCGCCAACCTCATTGCTTACCTTGAGTGGCACACACTCAATGATGCTTCAGACAAGTTGAGCGATGCTTTTGCCGATGAGTCGTTCGATTTCTATGGTCGTACCCTCAGCGGTCGTAAGGAGCAACAGCCCCGTTGGAAGCGTGCTGTCGCTGTAGTTAATAATGTATTGGGTGAAGCTGTTGGTCAGATGTATGTAGAGAAATACTTCCCCGCAGAGGCTAAGGAGCGCATGCTTACCCTCGTGAAGAACCTCCAGGTGGCATTGGGCGAGCGCATCGATGCACAGGAGTGGATGAGCGATAGCACCAAGATGCGCGCTCACGAGAAGCTCGCTTCGTTCATCGTCAAGATTGGCTACCCCGACACATGGAAGGACTACACCAACCTTATCATCAACCCCGAGCTGGGCTATGTTGAGAATCTGAGCCGTGCACATGAGTTCATGTGGAACGACATGATTGCCCGCAAGTATGGCAAGCCCGTTGACAATACCGAGTGGTATATGACTCCGCAAACTGTAAACGCATACTATAACCCCACGACCAACGAGATCTGCTTCCCCGCAGGTATCCTCCAGTATCCCTTCTTCGACATGAACGCCGACGATGCTTTCAACTATGGTGCTATCGGCGTGGTTATCGGCCACGAGATGACTCACGGCTTCGACGACCAGGGCCGCCAGTTCGACAAAGATGGTAACTTCTCTGATTGGTGGGCACCGGGCGATGGTGACAAGTTCAAGGAGAAGTCACAAGTGCTCGTTGATTACTTCAACAAGATCGAGGTTCTCCCCGGCCTCTTCGCCAATGGTGAGTTTACCCTCGGCGAGAACATTGCCGACCACGGAGGTATCATGGTATCATACCAGGCATTCAAGAATGCTACCGCCAAGGCTCCCCTTGCCGTGAAGGATGGCTTCACTCCCGAGCAGCGCTTCTTCCTTGCCTACTCTACCGTATGGGCTGGCAACATCCGCGACGAGCAGATTCGTGTTTACACCAAGAGCGATCCCCACTCATTGGGCCGCTGGCGTGTGAATGGTGCCTTGCCTCATATCGATGCTTGGTACGAAGCTTTCGGCATCACTCCCGAGCATAAGCTCTACATCCCTGCAGAGCAGCGTGCACAGGTTTGGTAAACGGATATGTTATATAATATAAGTATGGCGGAGTGCGTTTTTAGCACTCCGCTTGCTTTTTTATTCATACCTTTGTTGTATCTTTGTACTTAGAAAACAGAATCGATAGTTTATATGCCACTAACACTTCCCGATAAGTTACCAGCAATAGACCTGCTGAAGAAGGAAAACATCTTTGTGATGGACACTACACGTGCCACCGCGCAAGACATTCGTCCGCTACGCATTGCCGTGCTCAACCTCATGCCGTTGAAGATCACCACCGAGACCGACCTCGTGCGCTTGCTCTCCAACTCTCCCCTCCAGATTGAGTTGAGTTTCATGAAGGTAAAAAGCCACACCTCAAAGAATACACCCATCGAGCACATGCAGGCCTTCTACACCGATTTTGAAGACATGCGCGACCAGAAGTACGATGGTTTCATCATCACTGGCGCCCCTGTGGAGCACCTCGATTTTGAGCAGGTAGGTTATTGGGAAGAGATTACCGAGATCTTTGAGTGGGCACGCCACCATGTAACCTCTACCCTATACATCTGCTGGGCGGCACAGGCAGGTTTGTACCACCACTACGGTATCCCCAAGTATCCATTGGAGAAAAAGATGTTTGGCATCTTCAAGCATGCCGTAAACAATCCCGAATTGCCCATCTTCCGTGGGTTCGATGACGAGTTCTATATCCCCCATAGCCGCCACACCGAGATTCGCCGCGAGGACATCGAGCAACGTCCAGAGTTGAGCATCCTTGCCGAGAGCGACGAGTCGGGCGTCTACATGGTCATGGCACGCGACGGACGCGAGTTCTTCCTTACCGGACACTCTGAGTATTCGCCCCTGACACTCGATACCGAGTATCGCCGCGACCTTGCCAAGGGACTCCCCATTGAGATGCCCCAGCACTACTATCGCAACGACGATCCTTCACAACCTCCCTTGGTGCGCTGGCGTGGTCATGCCAACCTCCTATTCAACAACTGGCTCAACTACTACGTATACCAAGCTACTCCGTACCGATTGGAGGACATCAAATAACACTTGCTGATTATGAACATCGAACTGCTTGCTCCTGCCAAGAACCTCGAGTGCGGTATCGAAGCCATACGCCATGGTGCCGATGCTGTGTATATCGGTGCTCCCAAGTACGGAGCACGCGCTGCCGCAGGCAACTCACTCGACGACTTGCGCCAGCTCGCCTCCTATGCCCACCAGTATGGAGCACGTGTATATGTAACTCTCAATACCATCATTTACGACGACGAGTTGGCCGAGGTGGAGGCACTCGTATGGGACCTCTACCGCATAGGTATCGATGCACTCATCGTGCAGGACATGGCCCTACTCACCATGAACCTACCCCCCATAGCGTTGCATGCCAGTACGCAGACCGATAATCGCACGCCCGAGAAGGTACAATTTCTCCATTCCGCAGGCTTCTCCCAAGTGGTGCTTGCCCGCGAACTCTCATTGGAGGATATTGCAGCCATCCACCGCGCTTGCCCCGTACCCCTTGAGGCCTTTGTGCACGGAGCCCTCTGCGTGAGCTATAGCGGACAGTGCTATGCCTCGCAAGCCTGCTTCGGGCGTAGCGCCAATCGCGGTGAGTGCGCCCAGTTTTGCCGACTCCCCTTCACCATGGTCGATGCTGACGGACGCGTTATCGAGCGCGACCGCCACCTCCTATCGCTCAAGGACATGAACCGCAGCGCTCACCTCGAGGCAATGATGGATGCAGGTATATGTTCATTCAAGATCGAGGGACGCCTCAAGGATGTCACCTACGTCAAGAATGTCACCGCCTACTATCGTCAGGCCATCGATAAGATTCTTTCCCGACGCCCCGAATACAAGCGTGCCTCACAAGGAGTGAGCACCTACACCTTCACGCCCCAGCTCGACAAGAGTTTCAATCGCGGCTTCACCGACTACTACATCACCGGCAAGCGCAGCGATGTCACCTCTTTTGCTACCCCAAAATCGGTAGGCGAACCCATCGGACACATCAAGGAGGTAGGACGCGGCTACATCACTGTATCGTCAACCAAGTCCCTGCACAATGGCGACGGACTCTGCTATGTCGACGAGAGCGGACTCCTGCAAGGATTTCGTGTAAACAAGGTTGAAGGCACCCGCCTCTTCCTGAAAGAGATGCCCCGCACACTCCGCACCCGCATGCCCCTCTTCCGCAACTACGATCAGGAGTTTGAGCGACTCCTCTCGCGTCCCTCGGCCGAGCGCCGCATCCCCGTATCGATGCGTCTCTACGAGGTACCCTTTGGCTTTGCGCTCACCCTTACCGACGACAGCAAACACCAAGCCACGGTGACCCTCACCTGCGAGAAAGAACCTGCCCGCACCGAGCAACGTGCCGGCATCGAGACACAGCTTTCCAAACTCGGAGGCACCATCCTCGTGGCCAAGCATATTGACATCGATTTCACCAACAACTGGTTTATCCCCTCATCCGTGGTGGCCGACATGCGTCGCCGTGCCGTAGAGGCGTATAATAGAACTATTAAATTGAAAGTTGAAAATTCAAAATTGAAAGTTGGCAACAATGGAAGTCATAATTGTCAATCGTCAATTGTCAATTGTCAATTATCCTACTTGGCCAACATCGCCAATCACCAAGCTCAAGAGTTCTACCAAACCCGCGGTGCCGAGAAGGTACAACCGGCCTTTGAGCTCAGCGCCCCCAAGGGTGCTACCCTCATGTTCTGTCGCCATTGCCTGCGCTATGCCATGGGCTGGTGTCCCCGTCAGGGAGGTGCCAAGTCGCCCTTCCGCGAGCCCTACACACTCGTCTCTGCCGATGGTCGCCGCTTCGCCCTTAACTTTGACTGCAAGCAATGCATCATGACCGTCAAGGAAGCATAAGCATTAGACATACCCTATAAAACAAATAAGAGGCACACCCTGCGGTATGCCTCTTATTTGTATCTATATGCTGCTTACATCTTGCTGATGCGCAATGTATACGTCATCTTCTTGTTTGGCACGCGATACTCGGGAAGCGTGTCTACATCGTGTCCGCAGCTGGCATTACCCACACCGCGTGTCCATGCATCCAGGTGCAACACCGTGTAGGGGCGAGCCTGCATCTCCCAGAAATGGCGAGCATTCATAAGATCGGCATCCGTGTAAGGGATAGCTGAGAATGATACGGTGCCCTGTGTCTCGATATTGATACCAAAGCCCTTGTCATCGCACAAGGTAAGTTGGCGCAATCCCTCACGTCCGCCGGTCATCTGAGGCTTCACATAGCGCTCAGGCATCTCGGCCACAGTAGTCGAGTAGCGTCCTACGAGTGCACCATCCTTGCGGTCGCAGTAGTTTTCCCAAGGACCATATGCGTAGTAATCCACATTATGCAACGATGAGTCTACCATACATACCAATCCGGCACGGCGCAAGTGCTCACTCTTCGGAGTGAAGGTAGCCTCCACATCCACGATACCCTGCGGGTAGATGATATAGTTGATTTCAGTGTCGCAGAGCGAGCCGGTACGGCGAGTCTTGATGACGATATTTCCATTCTCCTCCACCACTTCGATGATACCCTCGGCGTCCAATCCGTTCGAGGTGTTTCCATAGCGGTCGTTCTCAATCCAGCGATGATTATCATACAAGAATCCCTGACCCTCAGCAATGATGTTGCGACCCTCGAAGGCGAGTGAGGTGAGGCGGCCAGTTTCGGCATCGAAAGTAGCCTGCACCTTATCATTGCCCACTATCACCTCGTGGAGGCTTGATGTTGCAAACAAGGGTTCACCCTTAGCATCAATCTTGGGCAACTCGCCACGCTCTACAAGGGTAAACTGTGCCAATGCCTCTTCATGACCAGCCTCACAGTAGGTGGTGGCATGGCGACGCACGAGACGCACGTTCAGTATAGTCTCCGTCTTATTAGCCTTCGCCTTCTTCAGTTCAGCCTTGGCCAGCTTCAGCACCAGTGAACACTCCTCTGAGGGCTTCACGTCGGGCAACTTTATAGTGCGTGTAGCCACCACGCGACCCTCCTTCAGCACCTCATACACGAGGTTGAAGTCGGCAAGCGAAGTAAAGTCATAGTCATTATATATGGTAACAGTAGCGCGGTTCTTCTTCACATTGATATCCTTCACGGCAAACTTCACAAACTGATGAGCGGCCTTCACCTCCTTCAACTTGGCACTCTCGTGGCGTGTTGCGGGAATCACACCGTTCGAGCAGAAGTTACCCTGATGAGGTCCGGGATAGTCGTAGCCCGTGTGCAAGCGCTCGATACCCTGCTTCATCTCCTGCGGGTCATAGATAGCCTGATCCACCCAGTCCCAGATACATCCACCGATGCAAGCGTTCGATGCCTCGATGTAATCCCAGTACTCGCGAAGGTTACCGATGGCATTACCCATGGCATGCGCATACTCACAGATAAACATCGGTTTGTCAAGATCGATCGTATTCTTCTGCATCCAAGCCATGCCGGGATACATCTTTGAGTAGAAGTCTGAGTAAGCCTCGCCACCGAAGTCGCGTCCGCCACGTGTTCCCTCATAGTGTATGGGGCGACGGCTACCAGCATCAACAGCCATGTCGCAGCGGCGAGCCGCATTGTAACAGTGTTCAAAGTTTCTGCCATAGCCAGCCTCATTACCCAAGCTCCACATGATGACAGAGACATGGTTGCGGTCGCGGTATACCATACGCTCGATGCGGTCCTCGAAGGCAGGTATCCACGATTTCATGTTCGAGATGCTCTGGTTGGCATGGTCCTCAAGGTCAGCCTCATCGCAGCAATAGAGTCCGTAGTGGTCAAACATCGCATACATACGTGCAGCATTCGGATAGTGACTGGTACGGATAGTGTTGATATTGTTTCGCTTCATGAGCAATACATCCTCCAGCATCGACTCGGTAGGCACGGCACGTCCGTAGATGGGGTGTGTATCGTGGCGGTTCACGCCTTTGAACAGTACCTTCTCACCATTGACATACATGAGTGAGTTCTTCATCTCGATGTAGCGGAATCCATGCTTGGTAGAGAAGGCCATCTCCTCGCGTCCGTCGGCATCCTTCTGCACCACATGTACGGTATACAAGTGAGGTTTCTCGGCAGACCACATCAACGGATTGGCCAATTCGAGTTGTGCCTTTACGCCTACCTCCTTCTTGTCGGCGGCAAACTCTACCATAACCTTTTCACTTGCCACCTTCTTGCCTGCGGGGTCGTAGAGCGCTACTTCCAGTTGCTTCTTGCCGGTGAGTCCATCACGGTTATCAACGGTAAGCTCCACATTGGTTGTGGTCTGCTTCTTGTCAGCACCAGCAAACTCAGTATGGATATAGTGGTCGCGCACCGATACGGTAGGCACGTTGTAGAGATATACATCGCGGAAGATACCACTCATGCGGAACATATCCTGACACTCCAGGTACGAACCATCGCTCCAGCGGAACACCTGCACAGCAAGGCGGTTTTCCTCACCTTTCTTAATATACGAAGTGATGTCAAACTCCGCCACGTTGTTGGCACCTTGTGTGTAACCCACATACTTGCCATTGAGCCATACGAAGGCTGCAGAGTAGATACCGCCAAAGTGGATAAAGGTACGGCTACCATCCCACTCGGCAGGAACACTGAAGGTGTGAGTATATGAACCTACGGGGTTGATGCCATAGTTCTTGCCATTGTCATTGTAGTAGGGACGCGCCTTGATGAAGGGCGGTGTATTGGCATGCGGATACTCCACATTGCAGTAGATGGGCTTGTCGTATCCGTGCATCTCCCAGTTTGAGGGCACGGGAATCTCGTCCCACTGGCTATCATCGAATCCCTCCTCGAAGAAGGTGAGCGGACGCAGCGAGGGCTCACTCACGAGGTTGAATTTCCAGTTGCCGTTGAGCGATTGGAATCGGCTGTTTACCGGCACTGTCCACGGTGTAGCGTAGTACTCAGCATCAGCCAGCATGGCAGCCTCGCTCTCGTAAGGCATGTAGGTAGCCACGGCACGCTCCTTATTTTCCTCGAAGATGGTCTCATCCTCCCAATAGGGTGCTGTAAACTTAGGCTTCTTCACCTCCTCGAAGGTAAACCATCCCGTGCGGTCCTCCTTGTCGTAGGGCACGAGCATCATGCGACCCTCACGCAAGGCAAACATTTTACCTTGCTTGTGGCGTGATGTAGAGAGAATGCGATAAGGAGCGGCCCCCTCCCCTCCTCCCCCAAGGGGGAGGGGTTCAGTCACTGCCGTCGAGGTCTTCCCCCCTTGGGGGGATAAGAGGGGGGCTTCCACGGGCTCAAAGCGGAAACGAGCATTGTTCCATACGCCAGGGGTAGCAGCCCATTGCAACAAGTAGTCCACGGCAGGGTTGCCACCACCATCATCAAAGTTTTGTGTATAGAAGGCACCCTCCACCGCACGCTCAGTGAGGTCAATCATGATCATCGACCAATATTGTCCGCGGTTGGTGGTGTCGTTCTTCTCGGCTACGATGCGGGCATTGTTCTCACCGCTATCGCCATTGCCCAGAGAGAGCTCCATCTGTCCGAAAGGATGTATACGATAGGTCCCGTCCGCATCAAATCCGTACTCAGGAGTCTCATCGATACGGAAGGCAGCCGCATTCTTCGTGCGAGCCTCAGCCACGGGAATGAGCGAGAGTGTACCGTTTGCCTCGCGACACATCGCCACCTCTGGACGATTGGCAGGAACTAATAATAATTGAGAATTGAGAATTGAGAATTGAGAATTATTCCCATTCTGCAGTCTGTTGACTGTTGACCGTTGACCGTTGACTACTTCTACCTTCCACAACTGCGCCTCGTCCGATCCATTGTTCTCACCCACACCCACCTTATTTCCATCGGCACGCAATGCCTGGTTGGTGAAGGGGTTGATAATACGCACACTACCCGAGAGATCGGTCACCGTCCAATATTGTCCGGCATCAGCAGCATCCAAGTTCCTAAACTTGAGCGCTGCTCCATCGAGTTCCAGTGCCAGCCTACCATCGGTAGCAGGATACACACCATACAAAGCTCCCTTACGGAAGGTCGTTTGAGCCATCAGGCCCCCCACGACAAAGAGCATTGCCGCCACCATCATCGTGCGGATACTCAGAAATCTGCGTTTATTCATATATTCTTATATATAGTTATTCACTTTAAGTTTCGCAAACTCAACTTTTAGTAGTTAAAGGGAGTTAATGGGGAGATATCACTCCGCTTCGCTTCGTTTTGGGGAGTTAAATGCCAATAGTCCTTTCGCGCGTTCTATACATTCGGCCTTTATCTCCATTTATCTTCCTTTATCTCCTTATCTCCTAAATCATTTGCACTTTACGATGCGAAGATAGTAATATTTTAGCAAATAGGGAAAATATTCAATCAAGCTTTATGACATTTGCGCAATTGTGTGTATATTCGCACACTATGACAATCATTTTCCGCACCATACACCCTACCGACAGCCCTTGTTGGGTCCCGTTCGTTGCCATCTATAGCCAATCCTTTCCCATCGATGAGCAGCGCCCCACGCACGACATTGCCCGCCTCATCGAGGCCGACGAGCGCTACACCGCCCACGCCATCATTGATACCGAGAGCGAGCAGTTTCTTGGTTTGCTCACCACCTGGCACTTGGGCGATTTCATCTACATCGAGCACTTTGCCCTGTCGCCCCAGTACCGCTCACAAGGTTATGGAAGTAATGCTTTGAAGAAGTTTATACACGAGCACCCTATGCCCATCATCTTAGAGGCCGAGCCGCCTACCGATGCCCTCACCCGTCGCAGGGTACAGTTTTACGAGCGCAATGGGCTCACCCTCTATGAGTACGACTACATACAGCCGCCCTATACTCCCGAGCGTCAGCCAGTACCCTTGCGCCTCATGGGTACCTTGCCATCTACGATGTCACTTGCTGATGTTGCCTTATGCCTACACCGCGAGGTGTACGGTTCACTCCTCGTCCCCTAATCGGATGCGGCCCGTCTCCAGTGCCAACTGTTCATAGCGTTCGCGCAAGCGAGGCATGCGCGATGCGCGTATCGAGAGGCGCAGGCGGCAATCCATCTGGAAGTCCTGCTCCACAACCGTGGGCTCCTCCTCCTTCACGATGCGCATCACCTCGTTCATCATGGGATATTCGAAATACACATCCAGCGTGAGGTCCACGGTCTTCTCTATCACCTCAGCCACATCGAGTGCCTCGGCCGCCGCCGCTTTGTAGGCCACGATGAGTCCGCCCGTTCCCAACTTGATACCACCAAAGTAGCGCACCACCACTACGAGTATGTCCGTAAGCTCACGACTATTGATAGCACCCAGTATGGGGCGTCCCGCCGTACCCGAAGGCTCGCCATTGTCGTTGGCACGAAAGTTGGTTCGCTCATGTCCCAGCATATAGGCATAGCACACGTGGCGGGCGTCGAAGTACTTCTTCTGACACACAGCCAAGTGCTCCTTAATCTCGTCGAGTGTGGTCACGGGGAATGCCATAGCAATAAACTTGCTACGCTTCTCGGTAAATATGCCTTCGCACGGGGCGACTATGGTTTTGTAGGTGTCCACTTTTTTAGATAGGAAGTAGGAGTTAGGAATTTGGAATTAAATTTTAACGTCGCGAAATTACATCAAAGCACACGGATATGCAAATATTCTGGAAAGAATTGCGTAGTGTTAAGCTTTTATCTGTTGGCATTCCTAACTCCTAATTCCTAATTAATCTACGTTCATAAAAATCTTACTCTTCAGCAACGCAGGGTAGTCGGGGTGAGCAGCAAAGAATGCCTCCACCTCACGGCGAGCCTCATCACTACGATGATACCTCAGCAGGGCGCGTGCCCACTTCTTGGGGAAGAAGATGTCACCCGTGCGTTGCACCTCCTGCATCGCCTCCAATCCCGGGCGGATGTATTTCACGGCATACTCCTCGCGCAAGGGATGGTTCAGGTAAGTGAGCGCCTTCTCGGCCCAGGGCTCTATGCGGCGGTTCTCAGCCTCGAGCAATGCGGCAAACAGAGCATCCATGGCAGCAGTGTCGGGTACTACGGCTTGCGACACGAAGTCAAACTCGCGTACTCGGTCGGGGTTCACGATGCGTGCCCGTTGCGCCGCCACTATCGCCTCCTGCTTCTCGGGCATGTGCAACGCCAGTTCGTAAGCCAGGTTGATATAGTCGCGCTCGCTCAGCAGAGGGTGCGCCTTTCGTTCCCATACGGCATATAGCTGCTCTATGGTCTTGGGGGCGCGGGCATTCGCTATCAGGCTACGCATGAGCTGCAGTCGGCACGATGTCAACGCATGCTCCTCTGTCCACCGCCAAAGCAGTGCCTCCACCTCGGCCGTGCCCACCTCGCGCAGAGGTTCGCCCAAGTAGCTGCATAGGGTCGATGCCACCAGTTCGTTGCGCTCCCCGGGAAGTCCCGCGAGCAACGCCTGCATCCATGCCTCGGCGCCCAGCAGGCGAGCCTTGTAGTTCTCATACATAGTCATCAGCAACGATTGGCGTGCCGTGTCGTCGGCTACCTCGTGCCAGTGAGCCAAGAGCCACGCCATCGTCTCCGCTGTAGGGATGAAGAGACCATAGCCACGGCCATCCGTATTGGGCAGTATCACCCGTGTGCCCTCGGGTATGGGTAGCGTCGTGCGCTCGGCCACGAGGTTCACCTCCTCTACCCTCTCCCATCCGTCGCCCACGAAGGTGACGGCAAAGCGTTGCGGCCACACCAACGAGCGTTCCCAGGGGTCGCGCTGAGCAATCTCCAGCATCCCCTCACGCTCGGCAAAGGAGATATGTGGCATACCCTTCTCATGCACCCACACATTGCTGAATGCTTTCAGATCTTCGTTGCATCGGGCATCCAGTATCGCTACCAGGTCGTCCCATGTAGCATTGCCATAGGCAAAGGTGGTGAGGTACTCGTGTATGCCCTCGCGGAAAGCCTCCTCGCCCATGATTTCCACCAGCTTGCTCATCATCACGGGCGCCTTGTTGTAGATGATGTTGCCATAGATGAGTCCAGCATTGCGCAGGTTATCCAGCTCTTGACGTATGGCATTCGTGCCCAGTGTGCGGTCCTCGCTCAGTGCCGATGCCGTGTAGTTCTTTATCGAGTTCAGCGCATGGTTCACCTCGGGGAATAGCGGTTCGGTGATGCGTGCGGCAAAGTAGTTGGCAAACACCTCCTTCGTCCACACATCGTCAAACCACGCCATCGTGACATAGTCGCCAAACCACATGTGTGCCGTCTCATGTGCGATGAGCTCCGTGCGCGACAGCACCTCGTCCAGCGTGGGATGCTCGCTCAGGAACATGCGCGTGTCATTATACAGCGTAGCGCCCGTATGCTCCATACCGCCATACTGGAATCCCGGCAATATGATCAGGCTATACTTGGCAAAGGGATATGCGATGCTCGTGTACTCCTCCAGCCAGTGGAGCGACGATGCCACCTGCCCGAATATCACATCGAGCTGCGCCACCTTGCGCGCGTCCACCTCGCGGTGATAGGCCACGATGGTGCGCTCCCCATCCTGATACTCGGCTCTCTGCAGCTTGCCCGCCACGAAGGAGAACAGATAGGTGCTCAGCGGCTCAGTGGGCTTGAAGGTGATGAGCTTGCGTCCGTCGGTCACGTGCATCGTCGCCACCTCCGTGTTCGACACCGCCTCCCATGCCTCGGGCACCTCCAGCTGCAGGGTAAACTCCGCCTTCAGGTTCGGCTGTTCAAAGCAGGGAAACACCGTACGTGCACGGTCGGGCACCAGCAGCGTATACAGATACTCATCGTTGCGGTTCAGCGATTGCTCCCCTGCTGTGAAGACAATCTCCACCCGGTTGTCGCCCTTGCATGTATAGCGCTGGGGGATGATGATATGCTCGTTCGCGAAGTCATAGTCGCACGCCTCGCCGTTGACCGTCACACCGTGGATGCGCTCGCTACGCTCGCGAAAGTCCAGCACCACCTCTTGGCGCTGCGCCAAGGTAAAGCGTATGCACGCCTCGCCCTCCACCGCCTCATCGCGTAGCTCGGGTATCGAGAAGCGCAGCTCATACCTCAGGTCACCGATGGTCGCCTTACGCCATTGTGCCAGTTCCACCGACACTCCCTCATCATACCTCCTCTCGTGCAAGCCATCGCCCTTGCATCCAGCAAGCAGCACCCCTATAGCAAGCAACACACCTATACCGTATCGTTTCATATATATTCGTATTATTGATGCCTACAAAAGTACAAAAAAATCTTTGGTTCAGCAAGGAAATCGTATTAGCGAGGCATCGACCGTCTGCTTCGTGAAAACAATAGAGTGAACGGAATTAAACACTATAGTGAATGAAATTAAACGGTAGAGTGATTAGAAAAATTCTCTTTACCCAATTTTCCCATTACATGTATGTACCAAATTTATTGCAGACTTGTACCGCAGAGCGTTGAGACTTCTCGAAAAATCTAGCCCTAGACGAGCGCCCGTCTACAAAGGATTTTCAAAATTTGTAGGGCTAGACGAAGCGAATCAGACAAAGAGAATAATTCTGCCAGAGCCTTTCGTTAGATTTATCAGACAAAGGCTTTTTCGCAAACGCAAGGCTCCGGTAGATTTATCAGAGCC
>JAFZFZ010000093.1 GCA_017557005.1 Bacteroidaceae bacterium
ATGGACAGGACACAACAGAGTACTATCTCTTGACCAAAGAGGGTGTTTCAGTAGGTGAGTTCGAGGGTAAACCAATCCTTAAGGTTACCCCTGAGGCCTTGACACTCTTGTCACGTACAGCATTCCGCGATGTATCGTTCATGTTGCGCCGCGCTCACAATGAGCAGGTTGCCAAGATTCTGAGCGACCCCGAAGCTAGCGATAATGACAAGTATGTAGCACTCACCTTCCTCCGCAATGCCGAGGTAGCAGCCAAGGGCAAGCTCCCCTTGTGTCAGGATACCGGTACTGCAATTATCCACGGTGAGAAGGGTCAGCAGGTATGGACAGGCTTCTGCGACGAGGAGGCACTCTCACTCGGCGTTTACAAGACCTATACCGAGGAGAACTTGCGCTACTCACAGAACGCTCCGCTCAACATGTACGATGAGGTGAACACCCGTTGCAACCTCCCCGCACAGATTGACATCGAGGCTACAGAGGGCATGGAGTACCACTTCCTTTGCGTTACTAAGGGTGGTGGCTCAGCCAACAAAACCTACCTCTATCAGGAGACCAAGGCATTGCTCAACCCCGACACGCTCGTTCCCTTCATGGTAGAGAAGATGAAGTCATTGGGTACAGCCGCTTGTCCTCCCTACCACATCGCTTTCGTTATCGGTGGTACTTCAGCTGAGAAGAACCTCCACACCGTGAAGCTCGCTTCTACACACTACTACGACACTCTGCCCACTACAGGCGACGAGACAGGCCGTGCTTTCCGCGATGTAGAGCTTGAGCAGAAGGTGCTCGAAGAGGCTTACCGCATTGGCCTCGGTGCACAGTTTGGTGGTAAGTACATGGCTCACGATGTTCGCATCGTACGTCTCCCCCGCCACGGTGCTTCATGCCCCGTAGGTCTTGGCGTATCATGCTCTGCCGACCGTAACATCAAGTGTAAGATCAACAAGGATGGTATCTGGATTGAGAAGATGGATGATAATCCAGGCAGCCTCATCCCCGAGGAGCTTCGCAATGCAGGCGAAGGTGATGTAGTACGCATCGACCTCAACCGCCCCATGCCCGAGATTCTCGCTCAGCTCAGCCAGTATCCTGTAGCTACACGTCTCTCACTCAACGGTACCATTATCGTAGGTCGCGATATCGCTCACGCTAAGCTCAAAGAGCGCCTCGACCGCGGCGAAGACCTGCCCCAGTACATCAAGGATCACCCCATCTACTACGCTGGCCCCGCTAAGACTCCTGCCGGCATGGCTTGCGGCTCAATGGGTCCCACCACAGCAGGTCGTATGGACTCATACGTAGACCTCTTCCAGAGCCACGGCGGTAGCATGGTAATGCTTGCTAAGGGTAACCGTGCACAGTGCGTAACAGATGCTTGTCACAAGTACGGCGGCTTCTACCTCGGTTCAATCGGTGGTCCTGCTGCTATCCTTGCTCAGAACAACATCAAGAGCATCGAGTGCGTAGAATACCCCGAGCTCGGCATGGAAGCAATCTGGAAGATTGAGGTGGAAGACTTCCCCGCATTCATCCTCGTTGACGACAAGGGCAATGACTTCTTCAAGCAGTTGAAACCCACCTGTCCCATGAAGTAATCATCCAAGTGTGATAACAAAAAAAGGAGTTGCATCGCAACTCCTTTTTTATTACTTCTTCAACCAAGTAAGTTTATGCCAGATACTTTCGAGCGGGCCACGCTTGTGACGTGCCATCCACCAATGTGCAAAGGACACCTGCAATACGAGGAAGACAAGACCGATGCAGAAGCTCACGGTAACACCGCACTTGGCATGCAAACCGAGGCCATAGCCAAAGTAGAGGAAGCTACCGATGACAGACTGGGTAACATAGTTGGTCAGACTCATCTTACCATAAGGCACGAGCCAGCGTTGCAAACCCGTAGGACGTGTCCAATAGAGGAGCAAGAACAATCCCACGATGCTGAGCATGAAGAAGAGGTTGTACCACGAATTGAAGATAGTCGTGATACTTGCCTTCATGAAGGGATTCTCAATCTGCGCAAAGAGGAAGCGCTTACCATAATAGAAGATGATTGCCAATGGAGCAGCATAGCAAAGCACCTTGGTCCAAAGAGCACGGCTACGGTTCAACTCATCTTCGGTAGAAGAGCGGAAGAGCCCCATGCGACCGATGAGCAGACCAAAGATGAAGAGCGAAGTGGTTTGGAACACACGACCATAGCACCACGCCCAGTTGAGACTGGCAAGCTGACCCGTTACAAAGTTGGCCTTCACCATTTCCCAAAGAGAGGTGCCGCCCAGCACAGGATACACATCGCCCAATGAGTAAATCATCTGATTCGGATTTGCCTCAGGGCAGATAGCAGCATATACTACCTTCCCCCACTCTACCGGCTGCAGCATAAGGATCACAGCGGTCCAAAGCAGTGCCTTATTGCTCCAATGACGAACAGGTACCAAAGCAAAGCCCAGAATAGCATAGAGCACCAAGATCTCACCAGGAAAGAAGAGCGAATTGATGAAGCCGAACCCAAGCAGCAAGAGCAGGCGCCACATGTAACGGTTCTTGAAGTCCTCACCACGCTGTTCTGCATGGTGGCTTTGCAAATAAAAGGTAAAGCCAAAGAGAAGCGCAAAGATTGCGTATGCCTTGCCTGAGAAGGTAAAGAACATCATATCCCAGATGCTGCTATCGAGAGAGCGCAACCAAGGAAGCTCAGTCTTAGGAAAAGAATAATAGTTGAAATGTTCAATATTGTGGAGCAACATGATGCCCATAACGGCAAATCCGCGTAGCGCGTCAATAGCGCTGATGCGTTGATTTTGTACTGTGTTATTCATTATAAGGAGAAGATTAGAACAATGGCCCGCCAGAAGGCGAGCCATGTCCATATTGTGTTAAACGATAATTCGTCAGTAGAAACTATTCGAATAGTTTCGATATATTACTCAGCGCGGAGTGTGAAACGCTTGAAGGCAACAACCTTGAGCTCAGCGTCGATCTCTTTCAATACGTCGCGAACGCTCTTCTTAGCCTCCATGATATCCTCCTGGTTGAGCAAGCAAACCTCCTTCAAGAACTTGCCAAGACGACCCTTAGCGATGTTCTGAATCATAGCCTCAGGAAGGTTAGCAGACTTCTCAGCAGATACAGTAGCGATGATCTCCTTAGCCTTAGCTACATCCTCAGCGGTGATCCAGCCCTTAGTCATGTTGCTCTCCATGTGATCCTCAGAGTCAACGTGAGCGGGGTTGATGCCAGCCTTAGAGAGAGCAGC